>NZ_CDLKIE010000371.1:0-2513 GCF_975902315.1 Kaarinaea lacus
CGACGCGCAACTCAACTGGTATGCCAAAAACCAGCGCTACCTGGATCGTGTTAGCGATCGTGCCCTGCCTTATTTATATTTTATTTTGCGTGAAGTACAGGAGCGCGGCATACCCACCGAAATTGCCCTGCTTCCCGTCGTTGAAAGTGCCTTTCAACCATTTGCGTTTTCCTCCGGTCGGGCTGCTGGCATCTGGCAGTTCATACCTGAAACCGGCAAGCGCTACGGTTTAAAACAGAATTGGTGGTACGACGGCCGGCGTGACATTTATGCTTCCACCCATGCAGCGCTGGACTATCTGGAATATTTAAATAAACACTTTAAAGGTGACTGGTTACTGGCATTAGCGGCATATAACTCAGGCGAAGGTACGGTAGGTCGAGCCCTGAAACGCGCCGCCAAAGAAGGCAAGCCCATGAATTTCTGGGCGCTGGATCTTCCTAAAGAAACCCGGGATTACGTACCAAAGTTACTGGCCATTTCTGCCCTGGTTGCAGAACCAGACTATTACAAGGTAAACCTCAATCCGATTCCTTTCTCACCTTATTTCCGAAAAGTGAAAACCAATGGTCAAATTGATCTGGCCAAAGCAGCGGAACTTGCAGACATTAGTATTGGTGAACTGTATCAACTGAATCCGGCATTCAACCGTTGGGCAACACCACCGAAAGGACCACACTACTTATTAGTACCCATAGAAAACGCCAACCTGTTTCGTCAAAACGTCGCAGCTTATCATCCCGATGATCGAGTCCACTGGAAAAGACATGTTGTGGAAGCCAACCAGTCGCTGCATCAAATTGCTCGGCAAAACGGCACAACCGCTGATATTCTGAAACGCATTAACAAACTGAGCAGTAATAAAGTTGCCACCGGAAAAAACCTGGTTATACCCGTCGCTCCGAAAGGTATGACCCGGTATATTGCTTCACTGGACAAGAAACATATTGATTCAAATATCACCAGCAATCCCAAGCAGAAAATTACTCACACTGTTACCAGCGGCGACAGCTTGTGGGGTATCTCGCAAGAATATAACGTCAGCATGAACAAGCTTGCCGAGTGGAATAATATGGATCGCGACGATGTATTAATCGCGGGTAAAAAACTGGTTGTCTGGACGAACGATGGATTGAAAGACAATGATTTGATAGACGCTCTCATACCAACCACGTTTGCGGCACCGCCAAAACGTTCCATTACCCGTCAAATAAAATACCGGGTACGACGCGGCGACTCACTGGCAACCATCTCAAACAAATTCAACGTATCAGTGCCACAGTTGATGAGCTGGAATAACACCATCAAGAAGGATAAATTTCTTCGTCCGGGACAACCTATTACCCTATTCGTGGATGTAACCCGGCAATCGGGCAACATATAAGTATTCTTGTAAAGCCGCTAACGGCGACAATTCCTACCTGCTGTTATAGCAATCCAGTAAATACAAAAACATTAGAGCAATGTTAGTTAGTGTTCAATAGCACTGATATCCTGTGTCTTGTTAATTTCACGCTTTAGTAATAACCGACTATTAGATGGATCGCTTTACTGATAACAATCGCGCAGGATTACAATATCACCTCAATTTATAGCATTTATTGTCAGTTATTTCCTACTTGTTGCTACGCATTTATCCTACCTAATAACTGTTTACGTATCACTTAGTAATTATAATTAGTAAACATTAAATTAATATGATATACCAGTTACTTAACGCGTTGTTAGACAATCATATACAGATGAATGTACTGACTAATAATGCGGGTATGGTTACCTACCTGTAGCAGTGATCTCACAAGTGGATCTTTTGTAGTAACCGTAACCAGGTGCGTTAGCACCTGTCTTGCTTTTGATTTTCTGTAACAACGGCAGCATTTATAACAATACAACACTTGCTGGCCATGAAAATCTCAACAGCAAATCAACAGGAAATCCCTGGCACGTAATAAATATAGGTACCGGGTTCCTGTGAAAAGTACTGGAGCGTAAGGGGACTTTTCAATTAAGGATAGTTTTTCAAATGGGCATACAGCAATGGAGCCCCTGAGAAATCATCTTTAATTGGGGTGCGCAGGGTCTGCGTTAAAAGTCGAAAACTTTCAACTCGCTAGGCAGTCGTGGGGGCGTGAAGTTTGAAGGTGACGGCAAGTTATATCGCGTCGAAAGGTAGTCGAATATCAGCTTTTAGCATCGCTAAGGCTTTTGTGTGCGTGGCTTTTTTCTCCCTGCTATTTTTATCATTTAATAGTTATTCCGCCCCAGCAACAACAATCGTTGATGACACGGTAAATGTTGAGTCATTCGATCACTTAACAACTGGCTTTCCCTTAACAGGCGCTCATAGCCTCATTGATTGTGAGTCTTGCCATATCGGCGGGCTCTTTGATGAACTACCCACACGATGCGACAAATGCCATGACGGCGTATTTTCCATTGGCGTTTCATCCAACCACATTCCAGTAACAGAAAATTGCGAAGTTTGTCATTCAACGTTTGGTTTTGAAGCATCC
>NZ_CDLKIE010000372.1:0-3499 GCF_975902315.1 Kaarinaea lacus
GAATGAGAAAGAAGGAGGCCCTGTGTACAGGGAACATATACAAGGAGACGGAGATTGAACATAATCAATTTAAATATTCATATGTTATAAAGTATAGGCCTCTCTCGCCCTTTAATTATTACCTGATCCGCGATAACGTTGATATTCCCGAGATCATTCTTACTGCGGCTGAAATGGGTTTCCTCAAAGCTGAGGCCTATTTCAGAGGGCTTGGGGTGCCATCGTAGTAACGAACCGGCCTCATGCACACATATAAATCCAGCTGCTGCCTGAGCGCCACATTCAGGGAGCGAATACCACCACCCACCGGGGTTGTCAGCGGGCCTTTAATGGAAACCACATAATCGCGCACCGCTTCCAGCGTTTCACCAGGTAACCAGACATCGCTGCCATAAACTTTTGTGGCTTTTTCACCCGCATAGACCTCCATCCAGGCAATACTTTTTTTGCCGTTGGAGGCCTTGTCTACGGCGGCATCGATGACTTTACGCATCGCGGGCGTGACATCCACCCCGATTCCATCGCCTTCTATAAAAGGGATAATGGGACGATCCGGCACATTCAACGAATTGTCCGAATTAACCTCAATTTTTGCACCATCAGAAGGCACAACGATTTTATCAAAGGCCATAGAAACTCCTGTGACTATATAGATTACGCGAACAAGATCGCGACAAATGAACGCTGGATAAAGGCGTTATTTTAGCATTTTCCGGGGAAGTCAGGAAATATTCAGGTGCGTCGAAGAGATACAACGAGGCGTTAGGACAGATTAAGCCAGGGTCGCAATATAAAGCTTGTTAATTTATACAGCTATTAGAAACCAAATTGTTCCAGATTACCCTTGAGGGATACTTTTACCTTACCGTCACGGTTAAAACGTCCCATGGTGGTAAGTGCTGCATGCAGATCTTTTTGATCGCCACGTGTGCCAAATTCACCGTTAAATTCATAACTCTTGTCAGGATTTAATTGCAGAATGCCGTCAGCTTTTAACGGCCCACCCTGATCGCTCAATACAGCTTTTACACCACCCTCGTTGGGCTCAAATGCAATATCCAGATCTCCTAACACCAGTGGTTTCAACATCGTCATCTCGGCACCGTGCCAGGCAACATCACCTCTTGCTGAAACCACAACGTTGTCATCCAGCTTTACATTACTCATTTTAATATCCAGCGCACCGCCAGGTTTAAATGTACTTAGATTTACCAGACGTTCGATTTCGCTCAGAGGTAACCAGGCTTCTACATTATTGAAATATGAGCCACCAAAAAAACTGTAACCCACGGTTCCTTTACCATAACCATCGGCAACCTTGAATTCCACATCCATTTCCATGATACCCAAAAGCAAGGTAAGAACGTTAATATTCCAGGTTAAGGCATTAAACTGTTGCCCCTTGATTGTCGCTTTCTCTACCCGGGCAGACCAGACACTACCTTCAATATCATTGAGCGTCACCGGCACTTTGTCGCCGCCAAAAGACTGCTTCCAGTAGCTATAGGCAAAACCTGCCGGCATTGTGGTGAACAGAAAGACGGTATAAGCAACCAGGCCAATGAAGGTATATTTAATTGATGATTTAATAGCGGGCGACATAATCTTTAATTAGACGTTAATTTTATTGTTTATAGCTGCAATTATTTCTTACGTTACTTACGCCGCACCTTCCAGCACCAGGCGCGCATTAACCAGACCAGGATCATCCTGCTTTTCGATAACAGTGTTTACAATACGTATCCCTTGTTGGCGCTGTAACTTTTCCAGCCAGTTTACCATGCTATCGAACGATACATTTTCCAGCCATACACGTGCCTTGGTCTGTCCATCAGGCTGTACACGTTTCACTGATTTGTCCAGCTTACTTGTCTTTGCGGTTCTATCAATCGTCCCTAGTAGCGACTGCCCCTTGGAACGCCCGGATGGCCCGCTGGCTTTTAGCTTTGCCTGTAATTGTTGCGCTTCTGCAGCAGACTGTTCCATCCACACCAGTAACGCCTGGTTTTCCTGATTCGTTTTTTCCAGGGTACTAATTTTTTTAACCAATGGTTCCCACGCCAACAAATATAGCAAGGCAATGATGAGCACTGCCGCGCCTGCAATTAATATGCGTCGCTCCCTGGGGTCTAAACCGTCATACCATTCTTTCATGCATCACCTCGCGCTGCTTGCGCATTCCCGGAACTGGCACCTGCTTTCAATTGCATACGACTTTCCACCTTACCTTTCTTCGATGACGCTGACTGAATATTAACATCCAGATCAGTCTCATTAATCAAACGAATTTTTAACTCATCCAGTGATTGTAAATCTGAAATCTCAAAATCCAGATCCAGTGTCTCCTCCTTGAAACGCAAGGTACGAATGAGCAGCGTATCTGTATCGCTTAATACGTCACCCGCCTTGGCCAACAATACAAACATGTCGGTTGACTGATTGGTTTGTTTGCGTAGTTCCCCCAGTTTTTGTTCCATTTGCCGTTTAGGATCGACAATGTTTTTGGATTCAGGAAATGCGTCTCGGTAGACTTTCGAAATTTGCGAGCGCAGTTCAAGATCCCTGGCCGCCAGCTTTTGATAATCAAATATCATTAATCCGATTTGCATCAACAGCCACGCAGCTGCAATACCTGCAGCTGGAAACCAGGGACGAAACATTTTTTCCAGTCGCTCACGGCGACTGTAATCACCCTGGAGCAGGTTTATGGATTTTAATTCTTCAAACTGCTGTGCCAGATAAATGAGAAAAGACTGTTCCGCTTTATTGACTTCGACATCTACTTCCAACTGGTCGCCGAGTGCCTGCAACTGGGACGCAATCGCTTGCTGTTCGTCAGACATGGAGGCAGAGGGGTTTTGTTGCAAGCTATCGGGCACTGAATCAGATTCAACACTGCCTGCGTCACACACAACAACATTCAGTTTTTCAGGCCCCTGGCCTTCGGCAGTTGACTCCAGCATACTGCGTAATAATGGAACCACATTGGCCACATCCAGTGCGATGCCAGCCTGTAAGTTGTTGCGTAAAATTGCTTTGGATTTGGATTGTTTATCCGCACTTTTTAATAGCAAGGTCCAGGTATTTTCAGCGTAGGGAACGCCAAGCACTTCGGTAGTCAACACGTCGGGCTGAATTCCCACATCATTCAGACCCTGCAACCACATCTCAATAATTTTACGCTCAACAATAGCAACATTCACACTATCGGCAGCCTGACGATCTCCCGCGGCAAAGTGATTGTCTTCTACGTCACTGGCCAATTGTTCTTCCAGTGCAAAAGGAATTGCCTTCAGCAGTTTTTGTTTATTCATACTGGGTAGT
Organism: Kaarinaea lacus; assembly: GCF_975902315.1. Taxonomy (NCBI): domain Bacteria; kingdom Bacillati; phylum Cyanobacteriota; class Cyanophyceae; order Nostocales; family Nodulariaceae; genus Kaarinaea; species Kaarinaea lacus. Next base: position 3,325 of record NZ_CDLKIE010000372.1, read on the forward strand.
GCTACATCGGTAAGCACTACTTCGACACCTGAAACAAACACCACAACACGACAACCCAGGGCGTGATTGGCTGCCGTTTTTAAATCACCATGGTAAACCGGGCCGGCGTTTTGACCCTGCTCCTGCACAAACCAGTACACTTCATCCGGCATAGTACCGAACAGGCTTGGATCAC
>NZ_CDLKIE010000373.1:0-9001 GCF_975902315.1 Kaarinaea lacus
CCACAAACACCACAAGCAAGTTTCTGAATCGTCTGTTCAGATTATCCACTACACACCTCATTTAACGAATAATTTAAGCATTATTATCTGTTGCAAATACATCTTGTGTCTACGAATAATTTACCCTACGTAAGCACTAATTAACAAAAGCCTCAATACCACGCAAATCTCACTGAAAGATACGATTAATTTCCCAATATCCCATCTGGCGATAATGATTGTTATGCTCCCTTTCCTGAATGAATACGGCCGGCACTGTAATTATATGCAACAAATCTCGCGCGGTTTTTGTGTTGGATTGTAAAAATACCCTGGCCTGATCATATGCAGCGCCTTTCATTTCAATTTCGGCTTCATTGGGAAAACCACTTAATAAATCGAGATACTCATCGTCGGTTATTTTTTTGACGCCATTTAATATTAATGATGTTTCCAATAACCGGGTGTCGGTTATAGCCTCATCTATTTCTTCAAGATAAGCGACCTGCCGAATATCAAGAAATACTTTTCCAGCATCAACCAGTTTTTTTGCATAACTAATCAAACGGTGACAATGTGGACAACGGCTATCAAGATAAACAATAAAACGCATTGGCGCATTGGGATCACCCCATCCTAAACCTTCCCCGACTAAATCTTTTGCAGCATAGCGCGGAACTACCAGGGTACCGTCAGCTAACCAGGAATTCCCACGAATAATTGTTGTACCCTGACAACGACTCACCCAGGCTTCCACTCGCATGGTTGACAATGACTTTTGTCCTGGCCTGGGGTACTTGGCGTATGCCTCTACACGAGACAATACCTGGTCTACTGCAAAATGTTCAATATCGTATACAAACAGCCCGTTCTCCCCGAACTCCAATGCCAGTTGCTTCAACGTGTTTTTCTTAAACACATCAATAACCACCTGATCTGATAATGGCTGAGCACATAAACCAACTTGTTTATTCTGGCCAGCCAGCACGGAAGATCCAGCTAACATCAATATAAGAAACCATAACCAGCATTTATTATTCATTACCTGCCACCTGCAGCTGTCAAGGATCAGGAACCAGTTATATCTGATATGATGATTGTTTGCTCTTTAACAGAAATCGACTTTTTGCCAGCGATACATTCCAGTAACTCCTTCCCAATCAACTCCTGGCGCCATCCAGACAATACGGCCAGATTACGCTCACCTAACACCAGATTTTCCAGCTCTTTGCGTGTAAGCAATGCGGCAGGTGTAACATCATTTTCCAGCGCGCGTATTCTGATGACACTCATTAATAAATCCACCAGTGCTTCCTGTTGCACAGTCAATGGTTTTGCACGGTCTGCAACCGGCCATTGCGACTCAGGTAGTGATTTCGCTGTATCGATTAACTTAAGAATTTCATTCGCGGACTTTTTGATGTAATTGCTCCAGCCACGAATTTTTTCCAGCGCTTCCACAGAATCCGGGCAGCGCCGCGAAATATCCACCAGTACATCATCTGGTAGCACCCATTTTCTAGGCCGGTTCCATTCCTTTGCGCGCTGCTCGCGCCACATGGATAACTGCTGCAGTACAGCTAACTGGCCACGTCTGAGCATTCTTGTTCCCTTTACCCGTTTCCAAAGTTGCCCAGGTTCGGGAGAATACAGCCCTTTATCCGTCAGGGCATCAAAATCCGCTTTCAACCACTGTTCCCGCCCTTTTTCAGCCAAGCGCTTTTTTTGCTGACGATAAATGGGAATGAGGTAGCGCACATCGTTCATTGCATAATAAATTTGTGCCTCATCCAGCGGACGCTTACTCCAATCAGTTCGCGCATGCTCTTTATCAATCGATTTTGACAGCATGGCTTTAACCAAATTTGCATAACCCAACTGATCACCGTATCCCAATAATGTGGCTGCAACCTGGGTGTCAAAAATTGGCCTGGGTAAATCACCTTTCAGGTCGAAAAAAATTTCCAGATCCTGGCGAGCGGAATGCAGCACCTTTACGCGACTGGGTTGGTAGAGTAAGTCCAGAAAAGGATCCAAATCAGGGATATTCAGCGGATCAACACAAGCAATCACTTCATCCGTCGCAATCTGAATCAAACACAATTGCGCATAGTAAGTTTTCTCTCGGAGAAATTCGGTATCAATGGCAATGACATCGCTCGTCTCGATTAATGCACAGAGATTTGACAATTTTTCCTGTGAATCGACAAATAATTCTTCCATTAAGAACTGGTTCCAGCTAGCCGATCAATTTTGTTGTACATTCATCCATCATCCATTCAGTAAAGGAAACAACACGATTTTAACGAGTTTAAATTAATATTTTCCCAGGGCCGCATAATAAGTTGTAATTCATTGAATAAGATTACAAAATAATCGCAATTAATTTAGATTATACCCATGATAGTGTTATATGAGTTTAAAACAACAATCATAATTTCGTCTGCAATTTAAAAGCCATGTTGCTCATTCTAAAACTGTTTTTCGATATTTGCCTGCTACGCGCCAACGCAGAGGATATCCCGGCATCACGCGCGCTGTTAATCATTAGCGTTTTAGCTTATTTTGTCCTGTCGCTGGGAATCACATTCGTGCCAGGAAATATGGCTAAAATCGTGGCGATAATCCTGGTCGGATTTATCCTGGTGATTGCCCTCGCCCAGGCAGGTTTATGGATTCGCAGCTTCATGAACCGATCAGTACAAACAATCACCGGTTTGGCCGGAACTGGCACCATTTTTTGCATACTAGTTTGGCCATTGCTGTTAATGGGTGAACAGTGGGTTTTCCCGCGCTACTTATTATTACTGGTCTTTATTTGGGATATTGTCGTCGTGGGCCATATACTCAGAAATGCGCTATCTTTACCATTCTGGGCCGGCATTGGCATTTCGATATTTTATATTTTTACTTACTTTAGGATCATACGCGTATTCTTCATCGCACAAGCTTAACCAAGACTAATCAGACCCCAAAAGCTTATATTATCTAACCTGGAATCGTATCTATTATGCATGTACATATATTAGGTATCTGCGGCACTTTCATGGGCGGCATCGCACTGCTGGCCCGTGAATTGGGATATACCGTTAGCGGATCTGACGCCAACGTATACCCTCCCATGAGCACCCAACTGGAAAATGCCGGTATTACCCTGAGCAACCTGGACGACACAGCCCAATTTAATCCAGCTCCCGATCTGGTGGTTATCGGAAACGCGTTGTCTCGTGGTAAACCCGCCGTAGAATGGGTACTAAATAATAACTTACCTTACACCTCCGGTCCTGAATTTCTCGCGAACTATTTATTAAAAGATCGCTGGGTTCTGGCAGTATCCGGCACCCATGGCAAGACCACCACTTCCAGCATGTTGGCGTGGATTCTGGAATATGCCGGGTTAAAACCTGGATTCCTGATTGGCGGCATTCCCGAAAACTTTGGTATGTCAGCACGCAGCGGCGAAGCGCCATTTTTCGTTGTAGAAGCCGACGAATATGACACAGCATTTTTTGACAAACGTTCCAAATTTGTACATTACCGTCCACGCACGTTAATTCTGAACAACCTGGAATATGATCACGCCGATATCTTTCCCGACCTCGATGCCATCAAACGTCAGTTTCACCATTTAATCCGAACCGTTCCCGGTAATGGCTTAATTGTAGCGCCAAAAGCTGATGACAATATTGGCGATGTAATCAACATGGGTTGCTGGACACCCCTGGAATACGCTGGTGACAGCGAGGATTGCGACTGGCAAATTAAAAACCTGTCACAAGATGCCAGCCAATTTGACATTTATATTGATGGTGAAAAAACGGGAACTCTCAACTGGGATCTTCAGGGCCTGCACAACGTTAACAATGCTGTGATGGCAATCGCCGCGGCGCGTCATGCCGGTGTTCCGGTGGAACATGCCATCGAAGCCATGAGCCAGTTTAAAAATGTGAAGCGTCGCATGGAAGTCATCGGTACTGTTAACGACATTACCATTTATGATGACTTTGCCCACCACCCCACGGCTATAGAATTAACCCTCGGAGGATTACGCAATAAAGTTGACGGTGCCCGTATCATTGCTATCCTGGAGCCGCGTTCAAACACCATGCGTATGGGCATCCATCAGGATACACTGGCGGCATCCCTGGATAAAGCTGACGAGGTTATCTATTATCAACCGGCAGATATAGACTGGAATCTTGATGAGATAGCAAGAAACACCAAACCACCTGCGTGTGTGATGTCTAATATCGACGACATCATTGCCAGGCTACTCAAAAATGCGAAATCCGGTGACCACCTGTTAATTATGAGCAATGGAGCATTTGGGGGCTTACATCAGAAATTATTAGCTGCCTTAAAATCACACCATCAGAACAGGTAAAACCCAGCTAAAATAGCTAGAATTTAAGCATTACGTCTTGAACTCATGACTTCGTGCCACAACCTGCATACTATGAGTTCGTGTTGCCTAATTAAAAAATGACAAACAATCGACACATCACCTTGGCGATTACCGGCGCTTCCGGAGTACAATACGGCTTGCGCTTGCTGGAGTGCCTGTTAAAAGCGGATCAACAGGTGAATTTGCTCATATCCAGCGCAGCTCAGGTAGTCATCAGCACTGAAACAGAGCACAAATTTGGTAGCCGCCCTGAAGAAATAAGTACTTATTTCAGCCAACTCTACACTGTAAAACCTGGACAACTTCAGGTATTTGGCAAAGAACAGTGGATGGCTCCCATCGCCAGCGGGTCCGGTGCATCACGCGCCATGGTTGTGTGCCCGTGTTCATCAGCTACACTTTCTTCTATAGCCTGCGGCGCCAGTGACAATCTAATTGAGCGGGCAGCTGATGTCATACTCAAGGAACAACGCAAACTGATACTGGTCACCAGGGAAATGCCTGTTTCAGCCATTCATCTGGAAAATATGTTGAAACTGGCAAGATTGGGGGTGTCTATACTACCAGCAAGCCCAGGCTTTTATCATCAACCGAAAACCATTGCTGACCTGGTTGATTTTGTGGTGGCACGTATTATGGATCATCTGGATATCGAACATAACCTGATACCTCGGTGGGGCGAGTCAAAAACATAATGACAACATTATCTATACCTATCTTCCCATTACACACCGTGTTGTTTCCCCATGGAGCGCTGCCATTGCGCATTTTTGAACCTCGCTATCTGGACATGATTAGTACCTGCATGAAAGGCGGTAATGGATTCGGAATCTGTTTAATAAAAGAGGGATCTGAAGTGGGTAAAGCCGCTGATACCTATGAAACCGGCACTTTAAGTGAAATCAGCTACTTTAATATGGATGCCAACGGCATGCTATGCATCACCGCCCACGGCAAGCAACGCTTTCATATCCTGTCCAAATCTGTACAGGCTAACCAGCTAACTATTGCTGATGTAGAACTACTACCTAATGAATCGGCGCATAAAATACCCAGCGAATATGCACCGGCGGTGGATATTCTACGAAATCTGCTGGAGCAATTAGGCTATCCCTTTGCAAAACTGGAAAAACATTACGATGATGCCAGCTGGGTAGGAAGTCGACTGGCAGAACTGTTACCGCTGCGCCTGGAACACAAACAGTACCTGTTACAGCTGGACGATCCCATCCAACGCCTGGACCGTCTCTGGCAATTAATGGAAGAACTTGAACTTCGTTAAATCACGACACCTATTAAAGTACCGCGAACTACAATTGTTTCGAAATCAGTTCGTCACCCAATTCACCACATACTTCCCATCAACAAAATCTGTAAACAACTCTGCAATTAACGGATGGTTGATCGCTTCATTGGACCAATCTTCTTCCAGGTTTTGTTCCGATACGTAGGTGTTGTGCTCACCATCATCAACCAGCACGTGATACCAGGGCTTATCTTTCGGGGGACGAGATTTGGCAACGCGATCATACCAGTCATCAGAACCGGAAAATACCGGATCCACATCGACAATCACACCGCGGTAATCAAACAATTTATGGTGAATCACCTGCCCCACCGAATACTGGGCTTCGGCAATATATGAAATCACCTGTGGTTTTTTACCATCTAACTCTAGAATTTCTGTCATAGTTAAACCCACCTGCAAAATATTGTCACGCGAATAAACCACTGCGTGCTAAATATCATATTGATGTGTTTCGAGAATTTTCAAGGTAATAAAAAAGCTCGAATACTGCACAGAAATCGTGCAATAACCGAGCCAAAGAGATACCAAATATGAAGGGTTTAACTTTAATCAGAATTATTTAACTGTAATTGTAATCTTCTCTGACATTACTGCCGGATTATGTGGCACATGTCCTTTATCACCCAACAGTAACTGCAAGGTGTGTTTACCTGGTTTCAGGTCAAGTATCACTTCCGTTTGACCACCGCCGAAATGTTTATGGTTAGCATCGCTTGGAATTGGCTTGCTCATTGTCGGCACATCTGTGTTGATTAATAAATGATGATGACCCGTCTTTGCTTTATCCACGCCCGCTGGCGCCACACCCATACCTTGCAAACCAAATTGAACCTTAACAGGACTGGATACTGTCGCACCGTCAATAGGCGAAATGATATATGCTTTGGCGCCTTGAGGTGAAGGTGTTGATGCAAACACCAGATTTGATACTAACAATATAGAACCCGCGCTAAGTAAAATTGTCTTTAGTTTCATTCGTGCTTTCCTTGTACTTTAAGTGAATAAAAATTTCATATTACGTACCCATAGAATGAACGTTACATACTAAAGCAATTATAGTTTAAGCTCTGTGAAGTATTCCCACGTCACGCAGTTTACAAAAACAGCGCGTTAGAGCCCTTAATATGTTTAGGGTTACTTTAAAGCCGGCATAAAAAAACCCGTCTCAAAAAGCGGGCTTTATAACCCTAAACCACGTAAACCACGTAAACCACGTAAACCACAAAAACTTTACATCTTGGCTTCAATTATCACAGGTGGAGCTAGCAATTTTGGATCCGCATCGATCGAACTATCTAGCGTGCGTAGAAAAGCCTCTAACTGCACAAGCTCTCCGTCGTTTAATTCTACTGGTAATAGATCACTCATTCCCACCTTGGTACTTGGCGGATCTGCATAGTGCCTCATCACCTCTGACAAAGTTTTGTATTGACCAGCATGCATATAAGGAGCCGTCTTTGATACATTACGTAAGCTGGGCGTTTTAAACGCAGCCATAGTCTCTTCTACGTGTAGCTTTAAATACTTTAACTCATCACAACTTTTATCTTCAGCATCATTGTATTCGCTTAGACAATTAAATGGACTGCGTTTGACGAAAGTTATTCCTTTCTTTCTGCCATAGTCATAGCGCTTGATATCAACCGGCGGCGTGGCAATGTTGTGAAAACCCAAATCAGTAAACAGGGGACCATTATGGCAAATGGTGCAATTAGCTTTACCTAGAAACAGTTTCAGCCCGGCCACTTCTTCTTCTGTCATAAGTTTCCTCATTTGTTCCTGATCATTTTCAAGAGCCGCCTTTACATAGTTGTCGAAACGCGATTGCCCTGGTTTTAACAAACGCTCGTAAGCGGCAATGGCTTTAGCCATATTAACGTAGACCTGGGTAACAGCCTTCCTGTCTTTCTCAGACATAGCCTTCCATGCTGACAGTAACTGTCTATCCTTGATTGGCCCTGCCTGCGCAGGGAACCGTTTGCCGTCAGACATATCAGGCATCTTGCCAAACAACTTTTCATAACTGTTGCGGTATGCTGGATCGTTATAAATAATGTGAGCGTACTGGGTGCGGCTACCGCCGTGCTCCTGGCGGTCTTCCATGGGCCCAAGTGCCTGTGACCACAAACTGTCAGCGCGGCCATCCAGAAAAAACCAGGTATGAAAACTGGCGCCTACAATAGTTGGGGAATTACGTTTAGCCGTGCCCACACCCCGTGAGGTTTTTAAGCCATCAGTGAAATACAGATCTGGTTTATGGCACGAAGCACAGGCCACCTGACCATTGGCGCTAAAGCGTTTGTCGAAAAATAGTTTTTGCCCAAAAACTACGGCTTCTGCATTGTCCGCCACATGGTTGCTAATATCCGGTGACATAGTCACATTATCAATGGTCATGCTACCCAGTATGGCCAGTTCCGTTGCGTTCCATTCGTTACTGGCTTCGACCTTGTCCGGTCGCAGATCGATCTTGAATACAACGCGGTCAGAATGCCCATCCTGCATGCTTATATTGAAACGCATTTCCCATTCACCGTACATGTTGAATTTTATACCCTTTACCTGGTAGTCACCATTACCAAGGTAAATTTTGGAACTGGGCTTGGCTGGAAAGCCATGACGATGCATGGGCATACCACCGTTGATAAACACACGGCCTTCATAGGGTTTGCCCGCCATGTCTTCGACATGAACAGTCCATTCGTGAAACTGCTGTAAGGGAATAGGAGAAACATTACTATAGAGAGTGACGCGGTACTTTCCTTTCTCCGATACCTGTGTCACGGCGCGTTTGCGACTGGTGTACTTTAACGGATCATGCTTGGTCATGGCCATATGCGTCATATGGTCCATCGGCTCATCAACCGCACCATGGCTCATGTGATCATCGCGAGCCGAATGGCTCGCACGGTCTTGATCATTTTTGTGATGAGTATCGTGGTCCCTGTGCGATGCGTGGCTATTATGGGATTCGTGATTAGCATGATCCGTTTGGGTGTTATGCTCCCCATCAGTTGACTTTGAAGCGGTGTTACAAGCCACCACAATCAAACAAAGCAACAATAAAACCAACACCTGACTAATGAGAACGAAGCGACTGTTTTTATTATTCATGTGGACTACCTACTTCCCCTGACAAGCCAATACTAAAACATTAAGTATACAGGAGCCCGCTTTTCCGTGGCAACGATCAACCCATTACATAGATTAACTTCCTTATTGTGAATCCAATATTCTTCACGCAAAAAAAAACCCCCTCCGAAGAGCGGGTTAGTGTTTACATCTTTATTATTTTTATGAAGTTGAGG
>NZ_CDLKIE010000374.1:0-2812 GCF_975902315.1 Kaarinaea lacus
GAATTGAAAAAGAATTTCGCCAATGCAAATCTGGTAGAGGTTATTGAAGCATCTCCTGAACGAATAACACCAAGATGCCAGGTATTCGGTCAATGCGGTGGTTGTCAATGGCAACATATCCCCTATTCATTACAATGGAAAATCAAGATCGCAGGCATCCAACAAGCGCTAAAATCTTCACAGATAAAAATAAGTGAACCAATCGAAGCGTTTCCCGCTGAGCAAATCTGGCATTATCGCAACCGCATCCAGCTACGCGGTCACAAGAACATCCTTGGTTATTATGCCCCACGCAGCCATGACATCGTTGACATTAGTCAATGTGAAATCGCAAGACCGCAAATTAATGATGTATTGGCGAAAATCAAAACTGATGGTGAGCAGTTCAGCAAGCCTTATAAAGTAGAAGTTGAAGTGCTGGAAAATAATGAAATTCGCACCACCTGGAATGACCGCCATGCTGCAGCCGGCTTTCGCCAGGTTAATGATGAGCAAAATAAGAAACTCAAAACATGGATAACGAATACACTGGAAAACCGGCAACCCGTATTCGATTTATATGGCGGTTCAGCAAATCTCTCCTGGAATCTCGCAACCCAAGGTAGAGAAGTTCATTGCATTGACCAGTCTACGCCAGGAGAACGCCCGGATAATTGTCCATCCAGTTTACACTTTCACCAGTCCGATGTTTTGCCCTGGCTGAAGCAACACATTACCGATATTAAGTTTAAACGCATTGAACTAACAGATTCTCCGTACACAGCCATCATCGATCCACCCCGCGGTGGTTTGGCTGAAGAATTTGATGGTATTGTCGAGCGCCTTGAAACGCTTAATGTGAATGAAATCGTTGCGGTGGGATGTAAAACTGACAGCTGGACGCGTGATATTAGCCGATTCATTTCCCGTGGCTGGAAATTACAGCAAATCGCCGCATTTGATTTCTTTCCCCACACCACCCACCTGGAAAGTACCGCTTACCTGACCCGAGATTAAGCGAGAATTTATCCAGCCATAGCTACCAGTTCGGTAAAAAGATACTTAAATCGTTTTTGTAAGGAATCCATTGTGGCTTACTGGTCTTTGCTTCGATTAACGCAAGATAATAGGACATTTGATGATGACGCAAATTTTTCTCGCTCAAGGGCTGCGCCAGAAATTTGGTGGCTCGCAACATACTTTCTATACCGGAGGTAATGGAATATTGCTTACCCTCGAGCAAAATAATTTCTCGTCCGGAATGCCAGTAAATATTCAAATTATTGATGTCTGCCATTTCCAGTGGAGGTACCAGCGGTACCAGGTCTCCGGGGGTGACCACACGCCAGATCTCCAACTCATCCAGCTTTCTTGAACCGCTGAAGTTAGTCACCTTGGGTTGACCAAATGTAACGACCTTCTCCACCTGGTAGCCATCGTTGCTCAGATACATGGCCAGCACGGCAGCCACCGCGCCGCCCAGACTGTGACCGGTGGCACGAATCTTATACTGTTTATTCAACTTTGGTTTTATATCGTTGTAAATACCTTTCGCAGAAACAGCAAATCCATTGTGCAAAAGAATTCCAGAGTTATCACTTTTTATAAGCTGTATCGCAATATCCACCAGCGCATTTTCTACGTTGGACGTACCACGAACGGTAATTATGTGGATCTTGTTTTTGTCATCGCTCGCCAGATAAAAAGAAACCTGTAGCTTAGGCAGATTTGCATAGTGAACCAGCCGATAATCCTGCGTAGCGAGCGTTTTTTCGATGCGAGCACGATTTTCGTACGCAGCATTCGCCAGCCGCGCGTATTGCAGGATTTCCACAAACATATTATCCGACTCAACGGCTGTTTCATCCTGTTGCGCGTATACAGGAGAGATTGAACCAAGAACGATCGCTGTGAATAACACAGAACTTAGCAGCGCTTTATTAGTCATATGTGGCATACAATGATATTTGCTAATTAGATAAATAAGTAAGCTTTTTTTAATGATGCCCTACCTGCCACAGACAAACCGAGATACTGATTCAATAAAGCACTCATCCGATACAATAAAACCCCGCATATTACTCGAGCCAGTCGCTATTTATTAGCATTTAAGCGATAATTGCAGACCATCGAACGGTAAATCCGGACAGGTAAAAGCTCCTACAATTTATCAGGATTTGGCATTTCAATAACGAATTGGTTCAACATTCCATGCAAGCCCTTTTTTCTTATCGTCCCTACTGGGCAAAACGATTCGGTACGGCGCCGGTGTTGCCCATGTCTCGCGAAGAGATGGATGAGCTGGGCTGGGATAGCTGTGACATTATATTAATCACCGGTGATGCGTATATCGATCATCCTAGTTTTGGCATGGCGTTAATCGGACGGTTACTGGAAGCACAGGGATTTCGCGTCGGCATCATTTCACAACCGGACTGGAACAGCGCTGAAGCCTTTAAAGTACTGGGTAAACCAAACCTGTTTTTTGGCGTCACCGCTGGCAATATGGACTCCATGGTAAACCGTTATACAGCGGACCGAAAAATCCGTCGCGACGATGCTTATACGGCCGGCGCCATGGCCGGCAAAAGACCAGATCGTTCAGTACTGGTTTACACCCAACGAGCGCGGGAAGCGTATAAAAATGTACCGGTGATTATTGGCGGTATCGAAGCCAGTTTACGCCGCATCGCGCACTATGATTACTGGTCTGATAAAGTTCGTCGCTCAATTCTGCCCGACAGTAAAGCCGACCTGTTACTTTATGGCAACGCCGAACGCCAGATTGTCGAAATTGCCCACCGACTGGCTGCTGGCGAATCCATTTCCAGCA
>NZ_CDLKIE010000375.1:0-3376 GCF_975902315.1 Kaarinaea lacus
CTGCTATTGTCATGATCCATGCTGCAAATCAAAGATTGGCGCAAGGCATGAGTATATTGCATGCCACCATTTATGCGGCAAGGCGGCGCGTTATTCCGATTATTATAACTTCGTTAACCACTATTGCCGGTTTGTTTTCCCTGGCGGTTGGATTAGGTGGTAAGTCATTGCTGTGGGGACCTGTCGCATCGGCCATTGTTTGGGGGTTAATGTTTTCCACGGTTCTTACCCTGTTTGTTATCCCCTTGTTATACCGCACGTTTATGCGTCGTTCACATAAAGTGATCTTCGAATATAAGAAGTCATAGCACTTGCCCATGGACCTTTCGACTATTCAACCTGTGCTGGACTGGATGGCCAGAAATTCTGAACTGGCAGGGTTGATTGTGTTTCTGGTGGCCGCGGGCGAATCATTAGCCCTGGTCGGTATTCTGGTCCCCGGCGTGGTGTTTATGCTGGGTATTGGTGCTTTAGTTGGCCTGGATGCTATAGACCTTTGGCAGGCATTATTTTGGGCCACAATGGGTGCAATTGTCGGTGACTGGCTGAGCTACTGGCTTGGACGTCACTTTGATAAACAATTAAGACATGTCTGGCCTTTGTCCCGATATCCAGAATTAATTCCACGAGGCGAAGCGTTTTTCGAGCGCCATGGGGGCGCCAGCGTTTTTTTTGGCCGCTTTGTAGGACCGTTACGACCAATTATTCCGGCGATAGCCGGTATTATGCATATGCCGCAAGGTAAGTTTTATGTCATCAATGTTGTATCTGCCGTTTTATGGGCGCCAGTTGTTATCCTGCCAGGTGTGGCCTTTGGTGAATCAATACAATTAGCCAATGAAGTTTTTATTCGACTTATTGCGCTCATCGTGATCTTGATCCTGGTGGCGGTAGTGCTTGGGTACATTGTTAAGTTGCTGGTTTCCTACGCATTGATGGATACCATAGAAACCCTGGGTGACTATTTTGGCTTTCGGTCCGCTAAAGAAAACATTGTCAGTCTTAGCCTTATGGCAGCACTGGCCGGTGTGATGGTTTTCTTTGTGTATCAGTATGAAATACGCTATCAACCATTGGCAAGTAAACAACAAGCTGTTGACACACAATGGTGGAAGGAGCATTGGCCGGAATTTTCCAGCTTACCAATAAAATACAACAGTAATCATCCAATTACATTTCAGTGGTGGGGGGAATTACATGACATTGATACGACGTTACAGCAAGCAGAGTGGATAGTCGCGCCTGAATTTAATATAAAAAGTGGGTTAAACTATTTTTTGCCTGAACCGAAATTTGGTCAGCTACCTGTCTGGGCAAATAAGCTTTTTAATGAAAAAGAAGCGCTGCTGTTACTTGCGCCAGGCGCCAGCAATAACAAGTTTTTTACAATACGTATCTGGGCTGCGAATCCAAATATAGACAAGCAGAAGCGCCAGCTATGGTTGGGAACGGTTCACAGTATTGATGTGTATTCGTTATTTAAGCTCGTACATATACCTGTTTCGCGATCAGATTATTCGCAATCACTGGCTCTGTTTCATAGTAAAATCCATAACGTAAAACCGCGGCTTTCTATTCAGCAAAAGCACTATCCGGAGAAAGGTGTGACTGATTCCTGGAAAGGGGAAGTTTTACTGTTAGAAATGAATGATGCCCATAATTCAGTACCAGGGGATCTTGATATATCTGCGTTACCCTTACAACAGGTGGGAAATACTGGTCTATATATGAAATCGCCAAAACCTTTTGTATCCAGCCATTCAGTATTTGTTAATCGTGGTGAGATTCAAGAAGCACAACAATTGTCGTACGGGTTCAGCGATAACGGGGTAACTGTTCAGGTAAATTATAAAGATGATGTTGGCGCCCAGCTAACCCTGGATATGTTGCGGCAACAGCTTCTGCAGCGATTGAACCACATAGAAGGTTTGGAAAAAGTTAAAATAAGCGAGAAACCATTGCGCATAAATACGGTAACAGGCGTGCACTATACTGCTTACTACAACATGCCTCCCTTTGGGAAAAAAATAGACTATCACATTGTTGCTGCACTGCGAGATACCAAACTATGGGTAATTACTGTGTCTGCCAAAGACTGTGATACACGAGGTCAACGTCGGCTGAGTGACATGCTGGCATCTATTTCAATTCCTTTGTTTAATTGAATCCAAGTGGTGAATACAATTGGTAGAAAAATGAATACTCATTCGTTTTTTAATGGAATAAAATCCGGGGTAAATGCGTCTTCTGTAATAACGTAATTAGTTATGGTGCTAAATACTATGATCACTATAGGAAGTCACAGGAGTTAGATTGTTTCTAATTCATTTGATTAATGTGTATAAAGAAAAATATGATAAATTAGATAAAATAGCTGTACAAAAGACTGTAGTAGTATGGTACAACAATATAATGTATGTAGAAGCTGTTAGTAATCAGGAATGACAAATTGCAGAGTATGAGGGTATATAATAAATTTACATTACAGTTTTTTGTTGGTTTGCTGTTTTTCGTAGCGCTAACACCAATTGCTTTGGCTGAACTTGTCATGACAGCGCCGCCGCGAGAATTACCGGAGGCGGGCGAAAAGATTTATGCTCCATTAGCTGAACATCTTTCACAAATTCTGGGTGAAAAAGTTACTTATAAACACCCAAAAAACTGGCTTCAATACCAGCGCGATTTGCGCCACGATGTTTACGATATAGTTTTTGATGGGCCACATTTTGTGTCCTGGCGAGTAGCACATTTAAATCATGAAGTCCTTGTAAAACTGCCCGGCACACTTGAATTTGTCATTGTTGTCAATAAAGATGACAAAGAAATTAAGAGCATGAAGCACTTAATCGGCAAGAAAATATGCGGCATCCCTCCACCTAACCTTGCAACGTTGACGGTCATTGAGCAATTTCAAAATCCTGTACGACAGCCTATCATTTGGGGTGTTAAGGGTGGCTTCAAGAGTGTGCATGACTCATTCAGAAAAGGGCAATGCAGGGCCGCGGTTTTTCGCACTACATTCTACAATAAGAAACTAACAGATATAGATCGTAGCAATATGCGGGTGTTGTACAAAAGCAAAGCGTTACCCAATCAGGCCATTTCTGTCAGCTCGCGTGTTGGATCCAAATACAAGAAAGAAATTATTCGTTCCTTAACGCTGGATGAAAAAGGTAAGCAAGCTGCGCAGGGAATTACCAGGCGTTTTGGTGGAAAAAAAGCACCTCCCTTTACAGCAGCAAAGCAAGACGAATATATGGAACATTCATCCCTGCTTGAAGGTGTAGTGTTTGGATGGTGAGCCTGGTAATTGGTTAGAGATCCCCTTCTTTACTCGTCTTTCGGTTTCTTAAAATGCTTCTAATTGTGTAATTGA
>NZ_CDLKIE010000376.1:0-6273 GCF_975902315.1 Kaarinaea lacus
CGGGCGTTTCGTAAAATGTTTTCTATAGCGCGATGCAATAGCTTTGCATCTACGTCTATTTCAATATTATCTGAACATTGTAGATTGATTTTCTGATCTACGGATGATTGTTGTTGTTCATATTGTGCGTCAGTTACTACATAGCTTAGCAATTCACATATATTGACTTGCGTTGTATTAGTTGTGTTGTTTTTTGGGTCAATCTTCACGAATGTCAAAAGTTCACGAATCAGAATCTCAAGCTTTTCAATTTCTGCTTCAATACGGTCAAGTTCCGCACTGTCCAATGCTATATATTTTTTGCGCGCGAGCCCAAGTGCCACCCGTATGCGGGCCAGTGGTGAATATAATTCGTGGGATATATCCCGAAGTAACTGGCGTTGGGTATGTAACAAGTCACTCAAGCGCTCTGTCATCTGGTTGAAATCGACTGCTAATGCGCCAAATTCATCGCTTCGGTTGCGCAGCTGTTGTAGGTGAGTGGTATCAAAGTCACCTAGCGTTAACATCTGGGTGGAACGACGTAAGTTGATCAATGGAGATGTGAAATAGCGCGCTAACAGAAAACAGATAAGGCCGCTAATGATAACGCTTAACGCAACACGCTGTGGTGCAAGCAGATATTTCAACAGGGGTGGGTGTGCGAAGGTGCTAATTACTAAATAGTTGTCACCTTCAGGGGTTTTGGTTCTGAATGCCAGAGTATGTTTAATGGGTTGGTAGTGATGATAAGGCGTTTGTTCAACGTCGTTGTTTTTCGCAATGACTTTAATGCTGTCAGGCAAAGGCTGGTTATTTACTTCCTTGTTATTCTTGTCAATCACATAGATCTCATCGATACCTTTCAAGTTGCTCTCCTGAAGTATCCAGCTACGCAATCCTGCCAGCCCGTCGGAGGTTAGAATTGACACGGCTTGCGTAGAGCTTGCCACGAATTCAGCATTTTGCCGTTCCAGTATGGGATGAAATTCATGTTCGCTCAGATCTGCAGTGATCCAGGCAGTGAACAGTTCGATGATCAGAATGATCAACCAGTAGGTAAAGAATATTTTCCAGAATAATGTATACATTAAAATTATTTAGCAAAATTATTACTTGTTAATTACTACTTGCTAAAAAGGTAACCTACATTGCGAACAGTTTTAATTCGATCATGGTTTTCGGCGCCAAAGCCAAGCTTCTTACGCACATTGCTGATATGTACGTCCAGGCTGCGGTCAAAATGCGCGAGTTTGCGACCCAGGGCGATTTCAGATAATTCGTTCTTGTTAACAATATTCCCTGCGTTGCGCATCAGAATTTCTAGTATAGTAAATTCAGTTGATGTCAAGGGGACGGGATCCTGCTCACGAAGCACAGTACGAGAGTGAGGGTATAACTCGATATTGCCAATAGATAACTGCTCATCAATGTTGTCCGATAAGAAATTCAACTGGCTGCGTCGCAGAATTGCGCGTATGTGAGCCACCAGGACGCGAGGATTACAGGGTTTGGCCAGGTAGTCATCTGCGCCGAGTTCAAGACCAACCACGGAATCAACATCTTCATCACGCGCGGTTAGCATGAGTACGGGAACAGAAGAAGTTTCCCGGATAGCTTTTAATACTTCAAAGCCGGATTTTCCCGGCAGCATAATATCGAGTATGATAAGGCCATAACTATTGCTCAGCACCTTGTCTATTGCTAATTCTCCATCATAGACAGCATCAGTTTTGAAGCCTTCCTGTGCCAGGTAGCTTTGTAACATATTGCTGAGTTCTTTGTCGTCGTCCACCAAAAGCAAACTATCATTCATAATGCTACATTCCGTAGGATTAATCCCATGCCAAACTAATCATGTGTTTACCTATATTGTAACGACTTACTATGAGTACTCAATCCCCACATTTCCAGTGATCTTTGTCCGGCATAGCATTATAAATAGTAGGTCATTATTTTCCCTGTTAGGGAACGCTCATTCGTTTTGATTAGAAAATAACTCGTAAGAATAATGTACATTTATGTAAGCATGATATGTATTTACATATCTTTACAATCTCCTGAATTTACTTTGCATTACAACGGGTATAGTCAGCCGTGTTGGGGGCACCGATAAAGCGGTATATCCAACACCGAAAGCGTATCTCGACGGTGCAAATAATGAAACTGAAACAGGTTCGTTATTATCACCGGTTAAATTATCCACTAACTGATTAAAGGAGAAGGACTATGGGTGGAATGGGCGGCGGTATGGGCGGTCAAGGTGGTGGCGGTATGGGCGGTATGGGTGGTATGGGCGGCGGTATGGGTGGTGGAATGGGCGGTGGAGGCGGCGGTATGTAAACTGGCCTATCGACTCACTATTCATGATGTTTTCCATAATTCCAAAAGCGTCTTGCTTTGTGCTAAAGCACCGTATTACATAAGCATTCGATAAACAGCAACGCATCAAATAAATCGAGTGTAAAATTACGAGTTTCATTTAAGTAGACCTTGGCCCAGGCCGCTGACAGTGGCCTGGGTTTTTTTTATGCTTCAATTAACGACAGTTAATGGTAACCCGATGTTTTATGCCCCTGAATTTCATTGGGATTCGAAACGACTGTGGGAGATAGAAAAAGAAAAGTAATGCTCAGATTATCAAATAGTGGGGAAGGTCCATGCCATCAGCAGTGGATTAGAACATATATTAAACAGCGTATATTATTACACGTAATGCTCCTAAAATAATTTAACCAAAAGTTTAGAGCCAATTCCCAATAAGGATAAAGGGCGACCAGAAAATAGGATCACTAAATTTCTTTTCGCGAATGAGCATCTTTTGAGCTTCTTGTAAAGCCTGGGCTTTAGTCAGCTTTCCTTTCTCGCCAGTTAAATTTTTATAAAAATACTGCATCAATTGCGACGATGCTTCATCGTCGACTTTCCAAAGACTCGCGATAGCACTTCTGGCTCCCGATTTCAGTGCCACACCTGCAAGCCCCAAAGCGGCGCGATCATTACCAGCTGCGGTTTCACATGCGCTCAGGGTCAGTAACTCCACTGGTTTATTGCGAAACTTACTAATACCCATATATGAACTCAAATCATTCATATACATTCTTTTATCATAGGTGCTCAAATATGATTCATTCGGATTAATTGCAAATTGGCCATGGGTTGCTATGTGTACGATTTGGAAAGGTGTCTGGTTGAGTTCATTTTTTAAATTGCTGACGGTAAAATTGCCACCTTGTAGCCTTATATTGTCATTTTGATATAGATTTTCTATTTGTGTTAATTCACTTTCTACGTGCTCCAATGGTGGATCGTTTGTTTTAGACTCTGTGAGCCCACCAGATAACACTTTGATATTCTTTTCAAGAGTGGGGCGTGGATCAGTAAGTTCAAGCCCGGGCTCTATGACGACAGCATAATTATTAACGAGAAAATCCTGTCCGTCATATAATGCAGCCATCGGTACGCTGCGAAGTGGTCCATCGGGTACAAAAACCAACGTTTTAATATTTTTTTCTTTAAGCGTTTCAGAGAAAGGTGCGACAAGCCAGCTATAAATATTTTCTGCAGGATCATAAAGGGCGTCGCCGGTTTTACGTTGTTTAATCGCATTTTTTAAGCGGCTGCTCTCTCGGTTAACTTTTTTAAAAGTGACCTCTATTGGCTCGTTTGGTCCGTCTGGCTTGTCAGTAACATAATCGCCAATGCTTAATATTACTTTCAGTTTATCAGATAAAATGATTGGGTATATAACCGCAACATTGTGATCAATGTGTTCAAATTTTTTAGTTTTTGCCTGAAGTTCTGTAATACATTCGTCTTGAAAATAATCGCGTAATTCTGCGGCACGATACTTTTCTATGGTAGATTTAGCTGCTACTAAATTTTGATGATGTTGATTATTGCTAATATTTTTTTTCTCTGCTAATAATAGTTCGACATATTCCAAATAGAGTGGTTTTATCGTGTTTTGGAATGAATATGTTTTCGAAAGCTGGGATTTGTTTAAATCATAACGAAGAGAATCATCTTGTAGTGTATCAATCGCAAGTTTGTACGCATTTATCGCGGCAGTTTGATCGTTCAATTCAAGAAGAATTCTGGCAGTTTGCCAATACCATCTGTATAAAATCTCCAATGCCTTCACTTTTTGGGCAGCAAGTACTGCGTCTTGAGTAAAGAGCAGAGCTTCCTCAAAACGCTTGCGATCAAAATATAATTTGCCTAAGTTTCCGAGCGCATATGAAGATAGATATTGGTTTTCCAGTCTGTCCGCAACCTCCGCAGCAGTATTGAAGGCCTTAAATGCACCAAGTAAATCTTCTTTAATTAAAACTTCTTTAGTTGAATCATCTTTTAGAGTAACCGAACTATTAGCTTCTGCTAATGTTTGCAACAAGCTGCCAATAGAAATTAACACTTTGCATGTTGAACTTGTGTCTGCCAGGCTAGCGGCAATCTTGTTAGCCTGTTTCAGATCATTTCTCGCACTTTTTAGCAACGTTGGATCGGATTTGTGTTGAGTGATTGTAATTCGTGCACGATTTGTAAGTGCCTTTGCTTGCAGTAAATCAAGTTTTTTGCTTTGGCTAATGATTATACTTTCTGTATATTCGTTGGTGGCTGAATAAGCATTGTCTTCGAGGGCATATAGATTGCCAAGACTGTTATGTGCGGTTGCTCTGATTGCTTCCAGGTCATTTGCTTTTGATAACTTTATACTTTCCGTCAAATACTGTTTTGCACCTTTGAGATCGCCCAAATCAACGTGGGAGTTTGCAAGGCTGATATAAATTTGCGCACGTAACTTTGGGGCGAAATCTTTATTTTCGTCCACTTCCTTTGAAAGCAAATTAATTGCTTCAATGGGTCTGCCAGCAGCCCGGTAAGTTTCAGCCAGGAGTAATATAATTTGGTTTGTTTTTATCTTATCAGAACGATCAGTTATTATTTGCGCCTGTAGCAGTAGTTCTATCGTATTGTTTAAATTTCCAGCACGAAATGATTTTTTAGCATCTGTTAAAATATTATCAACAGAGTTGCTGTTAGCAGATGTAGATGAAAGAGGGAGAAAAACTAAAAATACTATTATTAAGGATAGTAAACGGCTGCGCATAATGAATTCTTTCGCTAGCGAACTACCAGAGTGCTTTATTCTTGTCACTAGAAACTCTTTGCGCATAGTTAAGAATTAATCAAAACGAAAAGGCTCTAACATGAGTTTATAATATACATATTAATACATAAAAAAGATTAGGCTACCCTGGAGAGAAATAAGTTTATAACTTATACTTTTATAAAATACTAGGAACATCCAAGGGAGGGAGAAATGTGGATGTTGCAAAGAAACATAATCAATCCCTGGCTCGGCAAAATTCTACATATTTAAAATTTCATTATTTTCTGTTGTGGTGTTTGTTATTTTTATGTAAAAGCGCCGTTGCTGAAGTGGTGTTTGACGGGTCATTGGGCCCGCAAATCAGTCTGGATGGGCCCGATTTTGCGATTACAGAAAATTATGGGCAAATCTCAGGTAACAATCTTTTCCACAGTTTTTCATCATTTAATCTAACTTCGTTGGAGAGTGCGACGTTTAGTGGTCCAGCCAACATAGAAAATGTGATAGGCCGAATTACCGGAGGATCATATTCTTCAATAGACGGTACATTAAGATCGACCATTCCTGGCGCAGACCTCTATCTTATCAATCCACTGGGCATCCTGTTTGGCCCTAATGCGGTGCTTGATCTACAGGGTTCATTGCATGTGAGTACGGCAGACTATCTTGGTTTTACGGACGGCACACGATTTAACGCGACGATACAAATCAATGAAGTTTTAAGTTCAGCACCTCCCAGCGCATTTGGATTTTTAAATTCAAATCCCGAAGTTATCATAGTTGATCAATCCTTCTTGCAGGTTCCAGATGGTGAAACATTATCCATCGTAAGCGGCGACATAATTGTTCGCGGAGGAGCAAGTGGCTTTTTGAATGCTTACGGAGGCGATATCAATCTTATTAGTACCGCTTCAAGTGGCGAAGTAACATTCAGTGGCGGCAATTATAATGTTGATAACGTAAATTCCTTTGGTGAAATATTGATTTTTGACAGAGGGATTTTGAGTGTTAGTGAAAAAGGTACAGCCACGTCATCGGGATCAGTCTATATCAGGGCCGGCCAGTTTACCTTAGATAACTCGATAATTTCCAGCGACAACTTTACTACTAACAATGGTGATATCGACATAGCTGTAACTGGCAATATTAATTTGCAAAATACCAGCGGGATAAATGCC
>NZ_CDLKIE010000377.1:0-7981 GCF_975902315.1 Kaarinaea lacus
CGGGCACAATTGGTTCCTCAGAGCGCTTTGAATATACGTTTATCGGTGATGCCGTTAATACCGCGAGTCGCCTGGATGGGCTGAGCAAGCGTCTCAATTATAAAATCATTATTTCCAGTGAAGTATATGGGAATCTGGATCGCGATGCGCAAGACAGGTTTGCGGATCTTGGTCAACAATCAATTCGTGGTAAATCACAACCCATCCATGTTTATGGCGCAGTTCCCCGCCTGGAAAACCAAAAAAGTGGCGACAACGTTGTCAGCTTAACGACCAAGAAGTCAGGTAACTTCTAGAGTAATAATCAATAGATCAGATGATTGTTTCGATCAGTTAATTGTTATTGTGCCGGCTGTATCGGCATTTCGCGTAAAATATAATTCCGCAGATCAATTCCATACTCTTCCGCTTGAACAACGCGGGATATTTCGTATTTGTGTTTGTTCTCGTCGGTACGGAATATATCGAGGTTGATTATTTTTGGTGGGTCAATGGCGCGTCTGTCTTTATCGCGCACCAGTAATACTTTAGGGAAGAGTCTGGTTTCCGGATTGTTGGTGACGACGATACCAATTTCGCTAGTATTTAATTCGACAACAGAACCAACGGGATAGATACCCAGGCACTGAATAAATTTCTCTACCAATAGCGCATCAAATAAATCTTCACGCCACACGTAAATGTTTTTTAATGTCTCTGTGCATGGCACAGGTGGTTTACCGTACATGCCCGTGGTGACGTTATCGTACACATCTGCAATTGCCACGATCATGGTGAAGATATCCAGCTGTTCAGAGCTAAGACTTTGCGGGTAACCAGAACCATTAGCGCGTTCGTGATGATCTCGAGCAATTGCGACTACCGAATCAGGTAGTCCTCTGGTGTTATGCAGAATCGCGGCACCAAAAGTAGTGTGATCCTGAAAAGTTTTAATATCTTCACTATTACAATTACTGAAATTTTCCAGTATCTCTTTCGGGATTTTTGTTTCACCAATATCGTGAAGCAATGCACCCATACCCAGTTCAGTTAAATCCTTTTTTTCGAATCCCAGGAATCTGCCAAACGTGAGCGCCAGGGTGCAGACATTTACCGCATGTGAAACAGCTTGATTACTCTTATCCTGTAATGTAGCCAGTAACATCATGGCATCTGGATGTCGTACGATACTGTCCACTATGGACGTTACAGTGTACTTTACTTCTGCTACATCAAGGCTGCGACCTAGTCGAACGTCTCCAAATATGTTTGTTACGTTGTCCTTGGTTATGTCATACATCTCCCGCGCCTTGGGGTACTCCTGCTCAAAAGTTGTTTCAAACTTTGGAGCGGATTTGATGTAGGATGATGTCTTAACGCGATTCACCTTGGATCGCATTGGTATAGCCGATAAATTGGTGGGAATTGGTATCGCGCTTTTTTCTGGATCTACGAATACGTACTCGCAAATCTTATCGAGCTGTTCCAGTTCATCAATATTGGTAATTCTGAACCCCTGGAATAAAAAGGGCGACTCCAGCCACGGGCGATCGAGTTCCGCGACATACATACCCTTTTGTAGATGTTTGGGGTCGATCATTACTTTCATATGGATCAGCTACTCCTGAGACTTGTCTTTCATCAATAAACAATAGTGGATATCTAAGTTTTCGGCACTTCTATATAAATGTTTAGTAGAACAGGTCGCACAATTGGCAATAATTACAAGGAATTGTGAGTTATTTATAGACGGCAAGATTGGGTGAAAAAATGTACTAGATCAGTTGTTAGCTGAGACAACGAGTATTGAATATTCGCTATTTTTTTTAACCCTTTTAACGCGATTGCCAAATCCATTTATGTCTTAATATTAACGGGTAATATGAGCAAAGATTTAATGAAAAGTTCCTCCGTGTTAGATAGCAAAACGATAACAATATAACAACCATTGATAAGCTGTCCTAACCTGAATTTAAACTCAATTTGAGTTAGCCCATATTGGTATATCCAATTAAAGTCATGTCGTTACGTTGTACAAACAATCATTCAATCCTTCACTGAATCTATATGCTTCCCGCATCACTGTCGTAATTTATGACTGCCACCCCTGTAGCTCTAATCAAAAAAGCAAATGCCTGATAAAACAAAATCTATGTAAAGATTAATGCTATGTAACATAGATTTTTATAATTCATCGCTTAATGAAAGTGATGTGATTTTCTTACTCTTTTGCAACACAATAATGATCCATTGATGAGATACGCATGTATTACTACAAAGTAAACGGGGTTCATGTGCATCAATGCCGGATCTATGCCAAATACTACTAGGCAAGCAATAAGGATCGTTTTAACTCACTCGTAAAGGATGATACGAGCATGCTTGATTACGCAAATTTTTTGTCCCAGCTTAACAATGATCAACAACACCAGTTGACAAACCTGGCGATTGCACGCGAGTTTGTCGATGATGAAATGATTGGCGCTTTGGGTAGTAACAATGACGACGTTTATATTCTGGTAAAAGGTCGCGTTAAGATCTGCGAATTAACCGCCGATGGGAAAGAGGTGATTTTATGGTTTTGCAGTGACGGTGAACTTATAGGGTTTGCAGAAGCTTTGGTGTCTTTAAAGTTTTCCAGTCACCA
Source organism: Kaarinaea lacus (assembly GCF_975902315.1). Lineage (NCBI taxonomy): Bacteria > Bacillati > Cyanobacteriota > Cyanophyceae > Nostocales > Nodulariaceae > Kaarinaea > Kaarinaea lacus. Next base: position 2,627 of record NZ_CDLKIE010000377.1, read on the forward strand.
GGTTAATGCGCAAGCGTGCGGGCATGGCGAATTAATGGTAATAAAGCGCAGTGATTTTGTAAATTTTATGTCGGACAATCCCGCAGTTGTAATGCCCGTGGTTCAAACTTTAGGTTTTCGTTTGCGCGAAGTCAGTGAAGTACTGATGGATATTACCTCAAGTGATGTGACCTCGCGTGTCGTTAAGTTGCTTTCTCGATTGGGCGGTCTCTATGGTAAATCGGTAGATGGTGGTGTGCATATTGATATTCCGATAACGCATCAGGAAATGGCGGATATGATTGGTACCAGTCGTCAATCGGTAACCACTATATTAGGTGAATTAAAACGCCAGGGCATGATACGAGTTGAGCAACGAATGATTTTTATTCGTAATAAGGAATTATTACATTCTTCTTCGGAATCACGTATTAAACCGTCTAACTATGTTAGTGATAAGTCCCCGGAAAAAAATGCTGATGTTGAGCATTGACTGGAGCTAGTCCTGGTGAGTTAATGCGGTCCAGTTGTCCACTCTTTCTGTTCATCGGTTGCTAAAATAATCAGCTGACAGATTTATACTCGTTCTAATTACTTGGTCGCCTGCAATTCTCTTATTTATAATCATGTTATTTTGAGGTAGACTCGATTACACAGTTTGTGAAGGTTTCTATCTATATGATGTTAAAAACTGTAGCAATTGATTTGATGTAGTAAAGCTGCCGGACGTTGGGATGAAAACAAGTCTGGTTTAGAACATTGGTGGTGGCAGTGCGGGGAGAATCAGCATAATTGCTTATGGTGATGCACTGTATCAATTCTGAGGGAAGGTAAAGCAGTACTTGTAGTCCCGGGTTCGGCAGTTCCTATCGCAGTATTTATCATAGTTCCTATTCATCGAATTTCTGCTCATTTCACTAGTTCACCTGTTTTCTCTTGTGGTTTAAATTTCGCTTAAATTAGCTGGACGATTGCTTAATTTCCCGTCTGTGCGGCCGATAATCAATTATGTATTTATACGAATTGTGTAAAGGCAAAGAATAAATAGTAATAATATTAGTAGCATACAGGATCAATTGGTGAAGAAAGTACTCCTCATAGAACCATCAGCGACGCTGCGTCACGCCGCGAAAAAGCTCATGGAAAATAAAGGTTTTGATGTTACTGATTTGCCGAGTTTTTCCAAGGGGCTTACTAAAATAGCCGGACTGGAACACGATGCTGCATTCGATGTGGTTTGTTTGGGCTGGCCCGCCAAGACTGACGATATCGCGGATGAATTATTCGCCACGCTGGAAGAACCCCAATACCACAAATTGGGTGTTGTTGTGTTATCGCACGAAGCGGATAACGCGAAACTGGCGTGGGTAACGAAACGTAGCAAGACCGGTCTTGTGTTATGGGAAAACTACGCTGAAATAATTGATGCTATTGATTCTCTTACCGAGAAAAAATCAACGGCGTCCGTTTGGGAACCAGTAATTCCCAGTGACAACGCACCCATGCGTGTATTGTTTGTTGATGACTCTCCTACCGTTCGCGCGACTTACCGACGCCTGTTAACCCAGGCAGGATATATTACCGATACTGCCTCTTGTGTCGAAGAGGGCATGGAAAAAGCGACAACCAACCAGTACGATATTGGCATCATTGATTATTACATGCCAGATGGAACTGGGGATACGTTATGTCGTATGCTGCGAGACGATCCCCGTACCGTAAGTATCACCACTGCGATTATAACCGGAACTTATTCTGACAAAGCGATTATTGGTTCCTTGAGTGCCGGTGCCGTGGAATGCATGTTTAAGAATGAAGCCAAGGAATTATTTCTGGCGCGTATTGATGCTATGAGTCGCTCCATCAACGCGATGCGCAATATTCAGAATGATCATAAACGTCTGGAAGGAATACTGCGCTCCGTTGGGGATGGGGTTTATGGTGTTAATTGCCAGGGTGAAATAACCTTTATCAACCCGGCAGCCAAGTCCATTCTGGGATATACCGACAGTGATGTATTGATCGGTCAATTGGCTCATACGCTGTTTCATCATTCCCTGGAAGATGGTAGTGCTAATACTTTTGATAATTGCGAATTGCAGAAAACCTATCAGGAAGGTAATCAACTGGCATCGTGGGCAACCAGTTTTATGCATGCGGACGGTAAATCTATACCCGTTGAGTGTACAGTGTATCCATTATATCTGGATAACAAGTTACATGGTTCTGTTGTCGCGTTCCGTGACGTTACGGAACGTAAATTACTACTTGAGGAACTCAAGTGGCAAGCAACCCATGATCCATTAACCAAATTACCAAACCGAAGTTATTTTGAATCACTGTTGCTACAGGAAGTGAAAGCATTAAAAGGCTCAGATAATAACAGTTGTCTGTTATATCTCGATCTGGATCGATTTAAATATCTAAACGATACGGCAGGACATAATGCAGGTGACAAGTTGCTTGTTGCCGTCGGAAAGCAACTGTTATCAACGCTCCGTGCCTCTGATAGCCTGGCGCGTATTGGTGGTGACGAATTTGCGATTATTATTAGAAATGTTGATTCAGATTCTGTTTTTGCAGCAGCAGACAAATTCCGGGAAGTACTTGATAACTACCAGTTTAATTTCGGTGGAAAAACTTACAAGATAAATGTCAGTATTGGCGTTGCTCATATTACTAAAGAGAGCAAATCTTCCGGAGAAGTGTTAGCAAATGCGGATATTGCCTGTTACATTGCAAAAGGTAAGGGGCGTAACCAGACGCACATATTTGCCAGCGAAAACGACCAGAAAGCTGCGATGGATATTGAGCTGGGATGGTCGCAAAGGTTGCACGATGCGTTAGACCGTAATTTGTTTAAGTTACATTTTCAACCCATCATACCGCTGGAGAACCTGGATATTACTAAATTGCCCGAGGAAAATGGGCGCTTATGGCAGCAGGTAGCAAGTAAGCCCAGCGTTGATGGTATTCATCATTATGAGGTGTTATTGCGTTTACCGGATTCGCGTGGCGAACTGATTTCTCCTGAGGCATTTTTGCCTACCGCGGAACGTTTTAATATGATGACGTCAATTGACCACTGGGTAATACGGCATGCCATTGAAGCGTTGGCTTCCCAGCCGGATCAGGGTGCGCAAACATGCTTGTCAATAAATTTGTCGGGTCAGACCTTAGAGGATGAGAGTCTGGGTGCCTATATTCACAATCTTGTTCAAAAATTTGATGTTAATCCGCAGTCATTGTTGTTCGAGATTACGGAAACTTCAGCTATAGCCAACCTGGAAGCGGCTAACCGGTTTATATCCAGCCTGCAGGATCTGGGTTACCAGTTTGCGCTGGACGATTTTGGTAGTGGTTTTTGTTCGTTTTCACATCTTAAATACCTGCCTGTTAATCTGATCAAGATAGATGGGATATTTATTCAGGGCATGCTGCAAGATGGTGTTGATCGGGCCATCATTCATTCCATTGTACAAATTGCACATACTGTCGGGAAACAAACCGTTGCGGAGTTTGTTGAGAATGCAGAAATACTCAAGCTGTTAAAAGAGTGTGGTGTTGACTACGTGCAAGGCTATTACATAAGCCGTCCTTCTGACGCAATGCTGGTTTCCGCTGCAGCGGCCAAAGCAGCTGGTTAACAACACATTTATAGTTATAAAGACACTGGTTTATTTGTTGGCGATTTTACCGCTGATTTTTTTGACTTCAGTATCCAGGTGCCAGTGCATCTTTTCATTGCACAGTTCCAGGAGCGGATAAATGCTGGTAGCAATTTGTTTCAGGTAAGGCATTAACAGATCAAGTTCACCATTGTGATAAAGTTTTACAATGGTATCGAGACTGAGTTTTTGCTGTCTCGCCTCGTTGTACAGCCGGGCGCGTATTTCATCCGGATTGCTGCCAATAACGCGATTGCCTCCCAGTATTTTCGCCTGTTTGGCCCGATCCACGGCCTCATCCAGAATATCTGACGCGTTCATTTCCTGCTCATGGTTCAGGCTGGCAACACCGATGCTGACTGTTACAGGATTGGCCAGCACCGACTTGTCAAACTCTGTATTTGCAAACGTTTCCTTAATGCGTTCGCAAAGTGAGATAGCGTCAAAATGTTCGGCAGTGGGGGCGATGATGGCAAAGCGACTTTCACCAATGCGCGCAATAGTGTCTTCCTTGCGCATGGTCTGTTTAAGCAAATCAGCAGCCCATTTGAGTAATTTTTCGGTGACTTCCTGTCCGACGTTCAGGATGTAATCACTGAAGTTATCCAGATCAAGACAAAAAATCGAAAGCTCTTCGTGATGTCGTTTGGCGAATGAAATATCTTTCTCACCGCGCTCCATCAAATAGCGGTGGTTGTAAACACCGGTTAAGGTATCCAGTATGGCCTGTTCAATAAGGGCGTCTTCTGACTCTTCCAGGTCACGTATTGTTTGGTCCAGCTTAATGTAGGAGCGTACGCGTGCCAGAATAATCGTATTCTCAAAGGGCTTGGTTAAAAAGTCCGTGGCGCCAAGGTCCAGGGCTTTCTCGCGGATTTCAACCTGCGCTTCTTCAGCACCCGTGACCATAATGATAGGAATTTCATTAAGACGTGAGACAGCACTTTCGCGAATCCGCGTGATCAATCCAAAACCGTCCAGTTTCGGCATGCCCTGATCAGTGATAACCACCTGGATTTCATTATCCTGGCGTAACATGTTCCAGCCTTCTTCTCCGTCATAAGCATCAAGGACCTCGAATTCTTCCTTGATTGCTTTTTTAATCGCCGCGTGAACGATTCGTGAGTCATCAATCACCAGGACTTTTGGTTTGATGGCGGTGGACATCGTCGGCTTTGCCGCAGATTCAGCTAGGTTGGAGGATGGGTCCGTCATAACATCGCGATCCTTTTCGAAGGTCTGGTTTTCTGTCAATTTAACAAGAGCTTGCTACTACTTATCGGCCAGAATTGAACACTATTGAATGCCGATATTCCTGATTTTGATGTCGTTGGTGTGACTCGATAATTTACTGAAATTACAATAAAAAATGCCTTTATTGAGTAGGGCTCGAAAAGGCGCAGAGTGGATCAGGAGGTGTAATTAAGTCGCTAACCGCGACACCTGGAAGCGACGTCCCCAGGTCTGTCTGGTACAAATAACAGGCAATTAATAAAAATCTTTATAAAAGAATAGAAGCGGATATTGATATAACGATAAAGAATAAATGAGGGCAAAAAAAATCGCCTATCGACGATAAGAATAGTCGCATAGGCGATAGAACTTACAGTGTAAACCTACAGGATTCAGGCTACGCCTGAAACCTTATGGAAAGCTTAATCTCAACTAAAATAAATTTCTTATGCGATATTTCGGTTCATTTCCCAAC
>NZ_CDLKIE010000378.1:0-4534 GCF_975902315.1 Kaarinaea lacus
AGTAGAAGAGGCTCAACTGGAAGAAGCATAACCATCATCATATGGATGAACTGGAACTACCGGATACATCGCCGCGGGACGCACGTCTTGCGGCGATGCGCTTATTGACCCGGCGTGAACACAGTAGCCAGGAGCTGCAACAAAAACTAAAACATAAGGGATTTGATGAAGCGCTTGTCCATCAAATCCTGGAAGATCTGGAGCAGCAAGGTTTGCTCAGCGATGAGCGGTTTGCTGAAAGCTACCTTCGATTTCGGCGTAATAAAGGTCATGGGCCGATTCGGATCAGGCAGGAACTGCAGCAGCGTGGTGTCAGCGACGATATTATCGCCGCCACTGTCATCGAAGATGATCCTGAATGGTTTGACCTGGCCTGCAGGGTGAGGGAAAAGCGGTTTGGCAAAGCACTCCCAGAAAACATGTCGGATCGGGCAAAACAACAACGATTTTTACAATACCGGGGCTTTAGTCATCAGCAATTAAAATATGCATTAACTGAAAACGCTGAATTGACATATTAAATAGTCATAATAAAAGCTAACAAAAAACTATACTTGCAAAACAATACAGAGTACATTTTCTTACCATTATGAAGTGCGCAGAAATCCGTAAACAATTCCTTGAATACTTTAATGAACATGGCCATGAGATTGTGCCCAGCAGTCCCTTAGTGCCTGGAAATGATCCTACATTGCTGTTCACCAATGCGGGTATGGTGCAATTCAAAGATGTTTTCCTGGGCGAGGACAAACGGCCTTACTCCCGCGCTACCAGTTCACAACGTTGTGTACGCGCCGGTGGTAAACATAATGACCTGGAAAACGTGGGTTATACCGCGCGTCACCACACGTTTTTTGAAATGCTGGGTAATTTTAGCTTCGGCGACTATTTCAAACGCGAGGCTATTCAATTTGCCTGGGAATTTCTTACCAAATCAATGCAACTACCACCAGAAAAACTCTGGATTACCGTCTACAAAGATGACGACGAAGCCGCGGATATCTGGTTAAAAGAAATTAAAGTTGATCCTGAAAGATTCTCTCGTATCGGCGACAAGCCAGGCGGCAAAAAATACGAAAGCGATAATTTTTGGTCCATGGGCGATACTGGCCCTTGCGGACCCTGTAGTGAAATTTTTTATGATCATGGCCCTGAAATTCCCGGTGGACCACCGGGGACACCTGAAGAAGACGGTGATCGTTATATCGAAATCTGGAACCTGGTGTTTATGCAGTATGACCGCTCGCCAGATGGAAATTTGAATGCGCTACCCAAACCTTCCGTCGATACCGGCATGGGTCTGGAGCGCCTTGCGGCAGTGATGCAGGGTGTACACAATAATTATGAGATCGACCTGTTTGAAAATCTGGTCAAGTTCGTTGCTTCCCTGGCCAAAGAAAAAGACCTCACCAATAAATCGCTGCGCGTGATCGCTGATCATATTCGCTCCTGTGCATTTTTGATTACTGATGGTGTTGTGCCATCCAACGAAGGTCGTGGTTATGTGTTACGCCGCATTATTCGTCGTGCTATACGCCATGGTCATAAACTGGGCCTGAGTGATACTTTCTTTTATAAACTGGTTGCGCCGCTGGTCAGGGAAATGGGGGATGCTTATCCGGAACTGGTAAAAGCCCAATCCAGTGTGGAAAAAGTGCTGCAACAGGAAGAACAGCGTTTTGCGGAAACGCTGGATCAGGGCATGGCTATCCTGGATGAAGCCATCAAGGCGTTAAAAGGCGATACTATTCCGGGCGAAACGGTTTTTAAACTCTACGATACTTATGGATTCCCGGTTGACTTAACGGCTGATATCGCGCGAGAGCGTGAATTGCATCTCGATATGGATGGTTTTGAAAAGGAAATGGCATCACAGCGCGAGCGGGCGCGCAAGGCTGGCAAGTTTGAAGCCAGTTACGGTGACAAGCTTGATGTGCAAGGTGCTACTGAGTTTTCCGGTTATGATCACATGGAAGATAAGGGCAAAGTTGTTTACCTGTTTAAGGAAGGTAATGCTGTTGATATCTTGAAAGAGGGTGAACGGGGTATTGTCGTGCTGGATCGTACGCCATTCTATGCAGAGTCTGGTGGCCAGGTGGGTGATCAGGGTGTACTCGATACAAAAGGTGCTTCATTTAATGTGCAGGATACCCAAAAGCAGAATGATGTATACACCCATATTGGTGAAGTGACCTCCGGTCAAATCAAAGTCGGTGACAAAGTTACAGCACGCATCAACAGTTCAGAGCGTCGCGAAATTGCCTATAACCATTCAGCAACACACTTAATGCACGCGGCATTACGGAAGGTGCTCGGTGAACATGTTACCCAAAAAGGTTCACTTGTGGACGCTAACAGATTGCGCTTTGACTTTTCCCATTTTGAACCGGTTTCTCCCGAGCAGCTCAACGAGATTGAAGATCTGGTGAATGAAAAAATTCGCGCCAACTTTGATGTCACTACGCAATTGATGAAACAGGATGAAGCGATGGCTGCAGGCGCCATGGCGTTGTTTGGTGAGAAGTATGGTGATGTGGTGCGCGTGTTGAGTATGAGTGATTTTTCCGTGGAGTTGTGTGGCGGTACCCATGTAAACCGCACTGGCGACATTGGATTGTTCAAGATCATTTCAGAAACCGGTGTGGCCGCCGGTGTGCGTCGTATCGAAGCGGTATCCGGTCCCGGCGCCCTGCAATGGGTACGCGCAAGTGACACCAATTTACAGAATCTGGCGTCGCTGGTGAAAGGCTCAAAGGAAAACCTGGACGATAAGGTTCGGCAAATACTCGAAAAGAATCGTCAGATGGAAAAAGAAATCGAGCAACTCAAGGCAAAACTGGCCAGTAGCCAGGGTAGCGATCTGGTGAGCCAGGCTGAAGAAATTAACGGTCTTAAAGTACTGGCAGCGCGACTGGATGGTGCTGATCCCAAATCACTCCGTGACACCATGGACCAGCTTAAGAACAAGCTGGGATCCGCAGCTGTGGTGCTGGCGGCGGTCAACGGGGAAAAAATCAATCTGGTCGCTGGTGTTACCGATGATCAGATCAGCCGTATTAAAGCCGGCAATCTGGTCAATGTTGTTGCCCAGCAAGTGGGTGGTAAAGGCGGTGGACGTCCGGATATGGCCATGGCTGGCGGAAATAATCCGGCGGCACTGGATGCGGCATTAAACTCGGTTCCCGACTGGATACGCGAGCAATTGGGCGCATAATGCGCTGTTTAATCCAGATTTCTCATTCATTAATCCGATTCTAGTTTTGCTCCGGCCCTGGCTTGGGTATAATCACGCGTCACTGGTTAATTTGTATTCGATCAAACCGCTTAGGGTTGGTTGTCGCGCATTGGCGTTATTTTGGAAATCAAAAAACAAAAAGAATTCGTTTTTCAACGTAATCCCCAAACGAGCTTTAATCCAACAAGACCCGAATAGAGTTCATCACTAACCGGAGTGAACGTTTTATATTGTAGTTCGTAACAGTCTGAATCCATGGCCTTACTCGTACAAAAATATGGTGGAACATCGGTCGGCTCGGTAGAGCGTATTGAGCATATAGCCGAAAAAATCATCGCTACCAAAAACCAGGGAAACCAGGTCGTAGTCGTGGTGTCTGCCATGAGCGGGGAAACGAATCGTCTGCTTGAATTAGCCAAAAGTGTGGCAGAAAAGCCTGCTGCGCGTGAACTTGATGTGCTTTTATCGACCGGTGAGCAGGTTACTATTTCGCTGCTGGCAATGGCCCTGATCAAGCGTGGATGTTCAGCGCGCTCTTATACGGGACACCAGGTACACATATTGACGGATAGCGCCCATAATAAGGCGCGAATAGTGGATATCGACAACGCCCGGGTGCGAAAAGACCTGGAAGATGGACATGTCGTGGTGATTGCCGGGTTTCAAGGCCAAGATGAACACGGTAATATTACTACCCTGGGACGAGGTGGCTCTGATACCACAGCGGTAGCAATGGCGGCGGCGCTGAAAGCCGATGAATGCCAAATTTACACCGACGTCGATGGTGTCTATACCACTGATCCACGAGTGGTCCCGGAAGCACGTCGTTTGGAGCGTATTACTTTTGAAGAAATGCTGGAAATGGCCAGCCTGGGATCCAAGGTATTACAGATTCGGGCAGTGGAATTTGCCGGTAAATACGATGTTCCACTCAGAGTGCTGTCTTCATTTGAAGACGGTCCGGGAACGCTGATAACTTACGAGGATAAGGATATGGAACAGGCCCTTATATCGGGCATAGCCTTTAATCGAGATGAAGCTAAACTTACTATATTGGGCGTTCCCGATCAGCCAGGTGTTGCCTACAACATCCTGGGCCCTGTCGGTGACGCGAATATCGAAGTTGATATGATCATTCAAAACGTGGGGGCCGATGCCACAACGGATTTCACGTTTACTGTACATCGCAATGATTATGATAAAGCACTGGATATCCTGAATTCAGTGGCCAGGGAACTTAAAGCTCGAGAGGTAAGCGGTGATAATAAAATCGTAAAAATCTCTCTGGTAGGAGTAGGG
>NZ_CDLKIE010000379.1:0-2786 GCF_975902315.1 Kaarinaea lacus
AAAGAATTGAGTAAAGTTCCGTATAACCATGCGCTGCACACGGACCGATTCTACCATTGAAAAAGAAGATGCTGTTACAAAAATGATGAGACACCTTTTCTACATAATTTTATTTCTGCAAAGCCAGCCTTTATATGCCGAAATGCGATTGAGGATGGAATTCACAAGACCGGATGGTTCAACCAATTGGCAGCATATCGCCAACTGGTCCGGTGGTACACTGATCCTGTTATTGTCGATAGCAGTCATAACTCTGTTTATTACGCGGCGAAAATTACGCAAATCCAACCAGGAGCTACACAAGATTCGTAGTGAACTTGAGTTGCGTGTGCAGGAACGCACAGCGACACTGGATGAGTCAAACCGTTTACTCAAAGAAACCAATAAACTGCTGGAAAATGAGATTGCCATGCACGTAAGTACCTCATCCAGGCTGCGTGCTTCAGAGTCCTATATAAAGAACATCCTGGAATCCATGCCGCTGGTGCTGGTTGGTGTCAATAAAGATGGGGAAATCACCCAGTGGAATAAACGGGCGGAAGAAATTACGGGTATTAAAGCAGAAAGTGTTTTAAACAAAAATCTGTGGAAAGCCTACCCGACAATTACTGTTTCACCCGAACAGGTTAATGATGCTATTAAAAAGAATGAAGCGATTACCATCAAGCACACTCAACGCGGCCAATATTGTTTTGATATTACCATCTATCCACTTCAGGATCACATTGAACCCGGTGTGGTGATTCTGATCGATGATGTAACCAAGAAAATGATGGCGGAAAATATGCTGATTCAAAATGACAAAATATCGTCTATGGGTGAGCTGGCGTCGTCAATGGCCCATGATATCAATACGCCGCTACAATCAATATTATTCGACTTAAGGACCTTTCAGCGGTTACTTGCCGATAGCAGTCAATACATTAATGAAATCAAGAGCAATGGTATGCCCGAAAAACTCACCAGCTTGCTGTCTGATGCTAATGAGAAAGGCGAAAAAGTGGCATCAATTGTTCAAAATTTGCAGGATTTCGCCCGCGGGCGCGGTGGCAGAATACAACGGGCCAACATGGTCGACGTTATGGAGCATACTCTGGAGTTAGCCGGCGATGTCTTATCGGCTCCGTCGGGACTCAAGTTCATAGACATACAGATTGAAAGAAACTATGAAAAAGATTTGCCAATGATACCCTGTTATGTGACCGAGTTGCAGCAGGCGTTACTTAGTTTGTTTCGTCATGCCTATGATGCTTTGGGTCGGATGGATGAGTCCGATTACGAGCCAGTCATTAAGATTCAGATGAATGTAGGTTATGACAGTTTCTGGATAAAAATACAGCACAATGGTGTTGGCTTAACGGATGAAGAACAATTGTATTTGTTCGAACCCTTCGTCGGTAAAGATGCACCTGAAATAAGTTACGATGCGGGTAAGCGGTTGTCATTTGCATACTTTATTATTACTGAGCAGCACCAGGGACAGATAGCCGTGACCTCCGATGTCAATGTAGGCACTACATTTCATATTCAATTGCTACTAAAGTAGATTGGTCTTACGAGAAGTGTTAAGGGGGCTGGCCGGAATTAAGAAGCCGGAGCCTTATTCTGCATTTTTTAAATGCGCTTTTTATTGTTTAATCATTAAATATACTAAGGTTATGTGATCGCTAAATCAGGGAAGGGAAGCATGGAAAATACTACACGAACCGTATTGATCTGCTGCTTAATGTTCAGTATGTCGGGCTGCGCCACTATGACCATAGAAGGCGATGGCCAAAAAACACCACAATCAAAAACGGGTACACATACTGTACATGGTTCCTTTTACAGTTTCGCCTGGTCTGAGCCGCCCGTTGACAAGTGCGATAACGGCCGAGGTTTGTATCGAGCACGCTATCACACCAACATGGCTTATGTATTAGTGTCAGCCATTTCGTTAGGGCTCTACGTGCCACAGACGGTTGAATGGTGGTGTGACGGTACGCCCAAACCGGAGGATGATGAAGTTCTTTATCACCCAGGTCGGCAACCTTAATGGAAGGAGGTTGCTGGAATGGCTAAAGTCCGTAATTTAATTATAGGCTGCGACGGTACATGGAATGACACCGATGATCCAGAGCATACCAATGTCGTTAAAATATTAAATGCATGCGCGGCAAAAAACCAGGTTGTACATTATGAAGAAGGCGTCGGCACTGCGCATTGGGAGGCACTTCCTGGCGGCATTTATGGCAAAGGGCTGGATCGGCAAATACTTGGTGCATACCGCTTCTTAAGAAAGCGCTTTGCGGACACAAACTGGGCTCGAGATGAGAACAAGGTATTTATTTTTGGATTCAGCCGGGGCTCTTATGCTGCACGCCGTTTAGCAGGATTAATTTCGCACTCCGGCGTGCCGGTTAAAGCCAGTGATGTCGAACTCGGCTGGCAGCTGTATTTAAAACGTGACTCCGACAGTGCCGATCTCTTAAAACAAAGAGGCAGCTTTTTCGATGTTCCGGTGGAAATGCTGGGTGTATGGGACACCGTTAAAACCACAACAGATGAAGATTTCAATGACCATAAATTGCCAAAGTGTGTTGTTGCTGGTTACCATGCAATGGCGATAGACGAGCAAAGAAAGTTTTTTCCCGTACTGAAATGGAATAGCGAGACTCGTGTCAATCAGACGTGGTTTTCCGGTGTACATTCTGATGTGGGTGGTGGCTATAAGGAATGTGGGTTGTCTGATATTGCTTTACTATGGATGATCGACCGAGCGTATAAACATGGTATAAGCTTCAAGG
>NZ_CDLKIE010000380.1:0-3530 GCF_975902315.1 Kaarinaea lacus
ATGAACCCGCATTGTCTATATATGTGCCGGTATTTATTAATCCTTCGTCATTACCTGCCAATATAAACTTGGTGAGATGCAAGATATTAATATCCGCTAATTCAGGTGAGAATCTATGGTCGACACCCGTTCCGGTACCGGAGCGAATAGCACAAAATACGTCAATAGGTTGCTTACTTTGTGCCGCCATTACACCCGCAAAGCCTGTGTAGTGACTATTGGTTGTATCGCCATAAACACCATCAACACCCTGGTAATCCCAGCCATGGCATTCTTTGCAACGCCATGTATCTGGTCCTGTGCGTGTGTTGATAGACGGCTGATCTCTAGTACTCCATACCGGATGGTCTGATGTTGGTTCAGTTGTGCCAGCTTCAACCCACCATTTATCGTACATACGACCACCGCGCACGGCTGACGCCAGGTCTACCTGGCTAACAAGCGAAGCGAAATCAGTTAAGCAGGTATCGCTGCTTTGTGGATTTGGCAGACTGTTTTGTGCATAGGCAATTATATCGACGGATTGTTGCATCGTTAGTTTTGTTGGTGAGCTAAATGCGGGCATATTGCTGCCGGGATGACCAAAGCGAATTTTGTGCAGAGTTTCCCATGGATTGTCGTCAGCGAGTGAGCCCACTGCTTCATGTTGCGCGGTGCCATCAGTTCCATGACAGTTAGAAGACGCACAGTCTATGCTTCCATCTGAAAATAGCATTTCACCATTGGCTGGATTTGCACCAATGGGTGTACCTTGTGCACTGATATGTGCATTTACATCAACAACGCCTTTCGGCGCTGGGTCATTTGCAACCTCATCCTGTGACGCAGTAATAAATTTTGTTAGATGTAGTATTTCAATGTCGGACAACACTTCTGAAAAATTGTGTTGCGCATCGATTGCCGTTCCGGAATGGATGGCACAATAAACGTCAATTGGACTTTTAGCTCGAGCATCAAAAACGCCAATGAATCCGGTATAGTGACTGTTTGTGTCATCACCATAAACACCATCAACACCTTTGTAATCCCATCCATGACATTCCTTGCATCGCCATGTATCGGCGCCAGAACGTGAATTGGTAGACTGTTGACTCCACATTGGATGATCTGTGGTTGGGGCAGGGACGGTATTAGTGCTATTAGAAATGGCTACCCACCATTTATCATAGATCTTGCCGCCTTTTGCAGTATCAGCTAACGCTATTGAGCTGACTAGAGATGCCGAGTCTTGCAGACATGCTGACGAACCAATGACTTTATTTGGATTTCCAGTAGCTGGTGGTACGCCACCCTCATCAGAAGAACCTCCGCAAGCAGAAAGTCCAATTATCGTCATTACTGCGAAAAGAAAATATAAAACGTATTTACTGAACAAAATATTATTCGTGTTCATAGTTTTGCTGCCCCACAATATAGTTACAAATTATTGTTACGCCCCATGGCAATTTACTTATAATCAGTTATACCTAATGAGCATTGCCAAATTTCATTACCGCCAAAGTAGTTTTTTATTATTCCTGGACTTTTTTCTTGTCGTGAGGGGACTTTTTGTACCTGGTAATTAGGTACGAATAGATCGACTGGATGGATGCGACAACACAATAACAACTGCTACAGTTATTACTACTTCCAACAATATGTGACTAGTACATATTGAGGACTATCGGAACTACACCTCTCGACCAACTCGTCCTTAAATACACTCTTGTTCCCCCGATAATTCCATTTACATCAAAAATTCTAACTTTTTGCGTTTTTGAAGTAAATTAAGGTAGGAGTTATCCTACTAGTTCAACTGGTGCATTAGATAATGCTAACCTGAAATTAATCTTAAATTCAGCAAAGGGAAAGTAAATACGGTTGGGCGATAGAAAACTACTTAGAAAGCTAGCTTATATATACGTAAGACCACCTACGTATTTAAGCATACACTGGAACCCTAATATTGCGTGTTAATTGATCTTCCACAAGCGATACATCTACAAATAATGGGGGCACTTAAACTCCATGTTTGTTTTTATATTATTCCCACTCCATTTCCTGGTAAACCTGCTGAATGTTTCGTCCTTTCAATTGATCGTAATTTTCGAGATAGCTAAAGCTTGACTGGTCTATTTTACCAACATCCTGGATAACTCCACCGTCATCCATAAATTTAGTAATTTTGTCGCGAAGCATCGTTAAATAACCATAAGTATCACGCCTGGCTTGCATCAAAGTTGATGGTTTACCGTGACCGGGTACGATGTGTTGGGGATTATAAGACTCAATTTTTTTAAAGGCCACAAGCCAGCTTTTGCTATTTGAAAAAGACATCACGCTGAGCAATCGCTCAAGATAAACCACGTCACCCGTAAAAATAACGCTTTGTTGAGGTAACCAGACAAAGGAATCGCCAGGGGAGTGTGCGCCACCTGGGTGATGGATTTCAATCGTTGTGTCACCTGACTTTAACGTATAATCTTTTTCAAAAACAATGTCTGCATAAGCTTCTTCCGTGCCTTTTAGCGCTTCATCACCTGCAGTGTTACTTAAACGAAACAGAATATCTTTTAGGCGTGATTTCTGATCATTGACTGCTTCCTGGCTTGCAATGACGGTAGCACCCCGTTTTTTAAAATAGTCATTGCCTAACCAGCGGTGATCTTGTCCACCCGTGTTAATGACGTACTTAACTGGCTTGTCAGATATGGATTTTATAATATCGTGAATTTTTTTAGCGCCCAGATAAGTTCCTCCTGGATCAACGAGGACTATTCCTTCGGATGTAACGACAAAACCAAAGGTAGCATTGTTGCCCAGGTTTTCCGGAGAGCGATTTCCTAGTGGGCCTACGATTGCATATACATCTTTTACGACTTTAATAAGCGCTAACTGGCTGTCCTTTTCAGCTGTTTTATACGTTTTACTGCTATCTTCTGCCCAGCAGAGATTGGTAGCAGTAAAGATCAGGCTAACTAACAATGCGGAAAATCGTGTCACATTTATTATCCTCAGTTGATGCTAATCTTGTGTTTCAACCTGTAAGTATCTCACGTAATGATGTCGCTTACAAAATGTACATTGCCATTTCAGGACAATGGACTATTTAACATCGTATAATAGATATTCCTGATTTCTGGCGTAAATTTGGTATTTACTAACTCCAAAACAATTGGTTATAACTATATTCAGGAATACAGCAGACATCTAATATAAGATTCTCCCGACTAAGAAATACATTAAAATATGTGTGGACGATATAACATTATTACCAGTGCGCAAGGCTTGTATGATGCGTTTAAAATTATCAGTAGTGAACTTCATTTCGATTTTTTTGTACCTAACTATAATGTGCATCCATCTCCACCAGCAGCAAAACCTGAGCAGCTGGTAACAGCGCCTATTGTACGAATTAATAACAATACCTATGAAGCTGTACCCGCAATCTGGCCGTTAATTCCCAAATGGGCAAAAGGAACCGTCTCGAAATACAGTACAGCTAATGCGAAATCTGAAACCCTTGAAACCACGAAATCCTATCAATCTGC
>NZ_CDLKIE010000381.1:0-3157 GCF_975902315.1 Kaarinaea lacus
TCTTTGTAACTGACCACCTGACAATGTGCTTAACAGTCGCCCCCTGAGATCTTCAATTTCTGTTTCCCGGAGCGCATCCTGAACACAACGGTAATCCTCATCACTGTACCCGAATATTGTTTTTGAGCTTCCCATCATCCCCAAAAACACAGCGTTTTCCACTGTAATGGGAAATGATCTTTCAAATCCCGCATACTGAGGCACATAGCCTATCGCTGATCGTCCTCGCCGGGTGGATTTACCCAAAACTTTTATGTGACCGGAATCCGGCTGGATCAAATCCAGAATCAGCTTCAGTAATGTACTTTTGCCACCGCCATTGGGCCCAACGATACCCAGGAACTCACCTTCCATCACCTGTAGCGACACATGCTCCAGAATATTCGGTCCATCGAAACTAAAGCTGACATCATTAATGGATATAACCGGCTCTTTACTCATTTAAGGGCTTCCACAAAAAGGTGAGTAGTATGTTTCAAATTATCCAGATAATTTTCAGCTAAGGGATCAACATAAACGATCTTTGCGCCAATATGTTCAGCAATCGTTTTTGCATCACGATCAGAGAATTGTTTCTGTACAAAAATAACCTTCACCTGCTCACGCCGCGCCAATTCAATCAACTGGCTTAATGTTTTTGCACCTGGATGCTTACCTTCCAGCTCAATCGCTATCTGACGCAAACCATATTCATCACCAAAATATCCCCATGACGGATGAAACACCATAAACTGTCTGGCTTTTACTGTTTTAAGTTGCGTTCGTATGTAGTGATCCAGCTGCTCCAGATCATTCACAAAATCTTTATAGTTTTCTTCGTAAAAAACAATATTATCCGGATCGATGGCTATAAACGCGGCCTTGATTGCCAGGGCCAATTGCTTAACAAGGCGCGGATTCAACCAGATATGCGGATCCGTCATGGATGAATGGTTATGACTGTTTTTGTGAGCCTCGGTTTGCGCCGCAAAATTCACGCTATCACTCATCACTCGAAATTCAATGCCATCCGGTAAAGGTATAATCTTCAAATCCGGGTTTACCTGAACAATCGCGTTCATCCACTTACTTTCAAAAGGCACGCCGACAAGAAAATATAATATGGCTTCCTGTAAACGGGATAACTGTTTTGGTTTGGCTTCATAGGTTGCCGGGTTATAACCTGGCTCGACCATCACCACTACATTCGCCTTATTACCCGCAATGCGCTTCACGAAATATTTTTGCGGCAGAATACTCACACCTACCGTCAATGCGGGTTGTGCGCTAACCGGGCCGGCTACCAGCATCATACAAGCCAGCAAGCACTGGACGATACAAATTGAATGGTGAACCCTGCCTAGCTGCATTGCGGGCACAGCCCCTTTAACTCAACCAGCTGCTGCTCAGTGGCAAATCCCAATTGTGCTGCCTGTTCACTTAACAGTTCAGTTATTTTCGGCTCATTAATTTCAGCGACCGCACCGCATGTTTTACAGATCAGGAATTGTCCAATATGCGGTTCACCGGGGCAGCCACAACCCACATAAGCATTAAGCGACTCAATTCGATGTACCAGTCCGGCATTCTGTAAAAACTCCAGGGCGCGATAAACCGTCGGTGGAACTGCTTTGGGATTTTTTACCTGCAACTGCTCCAGAATGTCATAAGCCTTGACAGGGGCATGGCTACCCCACACCAGTTCCAGTACCTGGCGCCTGGCGTCCGTCAGGCGCAAGCCTGATTCATGGCATGCGGCTTCCGCATCCTCTAATGCTGTTTTTACACAGGACGCGTGGTTATGTTGGTGTTTTTTAAATGGAATAAGAACAGAATGATTTTTCATAGCAACACCGGAATTGAAAAAACGCTATGTTATAACATAACATTCCAATGTCGCAATGAGTTTCTGGGAGAGTTTCTAGCCCTTTAATAACAAAGGGTTATGCATAAACATGCATAACCCCTGTCTTCTTACCTAAGCGCGCAATCTATCAAACGTGTCTGGAGCGATGGTCACTAATATGCAGGTGGTTAATCGCGCGCGAAATTCCAGCAACGCGCTGCCTGGTAAATTCCACAACAGGATCAGTACCGTAAATACCCGCGAAAACTGGATAAGTTGCCAGTAACGGAAGTATCGCCAACCAACCAAGCGGTGTAGCACTTGTCAGCATGGTAAATACAATCATTGCGGCACCCAACAGAATACGGTTAAGTCTTTGGCTAACTGTGAGATTTTCGTAGTTCATTATTAAATCCTCCATCCAGTTGAATTATTAACATGCCCCCGTGCAACGTGTTCCTCGTACCACCTGTTAATAATTAAAGCAGTCGCTAATTACTGGGTTCTTAGGAGAATCTTAAAAGTCGCTTAACCGAAAAATATTCAATATGGTCGAGGTTTAAATAAACCTGTATTGATCTTTGTTCGTCAGAATATTGCCAGAATTATCCGCCACACTTATTAATAAGACTTAATGAGAGGTGATTTGAAATGCAGGTACTGGAAAACTTTGTCATTGCAGCAATCGCAAGTGTCGCGTTTATACTTGCTTTTGAGTTATGGGCGACACTTTAAAATTGCATCGGGATAAGAATTTCTTCGGGATGAGTTCACTCATAGCCAAGCGGCACCCAGGAATTGCAAACTGGTGCAGGCGTTACTTTTTCAGAAACTCAAGCTGCGATTCGAAATAAGGACCCCATTCCTGGTCTTTATAAACAGGGTCATTCTTACAGGAATCCAGCGTTAAGAAATAGGTACCCAGGTAAGCGTCTTGCCTGACAATAATTCCACGCTTACCCACCAGACGACCGGTTCTGGTTAGCACTTTTTTGCCGATGTTTTTTCCACTGGGTTTTTTAGTGCTGGATGCACTAACTGCTGCTGATTTTTTAGCAACTGTTTTTTTTGATGTTACCGAAGAAGATTTTTTAACGGACTTTTTCGTAGCTTGCTTTTTTTTTGCCACAGCTTTTTTCTTTGCTGATGCCTTCTTTTTAGTAACAGCTTTCTTTTTCACTGACGCTTTTTTCTTAGCGGCAGACTTCTTTGCTGTGGATTTCTTTTTACTGGTTTTTTTTCGGGCTGCCATGATATTTATTATCGACCTTCTGAAGCGGATGCGTATTGTATCAAACCAATTTTGAATCGTTAAGCTTGTATTCCCAGGAA
>NZ_CDLKIE010000382.1:0-3231 GCF_975902315.1 Kaarinaea lacus
CCGGCAATAGTTGCGCCGACAAAAATAGGCAATGAGATTTATGTTGATGGCGGTTTGGTTAACAACCTTCCGGTAGAATTAGGCAGGCAGTTGTGCGGTGACAGACTAATCGTCGTCAACCTGGGTACAAAACCCAAACCCAAGCATGAATTAAAAAACTCTATTGATGTCGCATTGCAGGCCATTGTGTTGCTCACCGAACAAAACGTAGAAAGATCTCTTAAAAAGCTGTCTTCCAACGACGTACTCATTGAACCTGATTTAGAAGAATACAGCTCTTCGAGTTTTTCCCATCAGCGTGAGATTATTGCGCGCGGCGTTGCGGCTGCCATGATAAATAAGGAGGCGCTTGAAGAACTCTCTCTTACCCCTGAAGCCTATCAACGATGGCTGATACGGCGTGAATACAAAGAACCTCCAACGTATGCCGTAACACAAATAAAAGCGGAAACAACCGGCAACATTAGTGAAAAAGCTGTATTACGAGACGTCACAACAAAAGCGGGACACAGCTTTGACAGTAAAAAACTGGACCATAACCTGGTGGACATGTTTGGCCGGGGTGATTTTGCGTATATAGGTTATACCCTGCTCCCCGATGAAGAAAATGCCACCGTTGTTATTGACGCAGAAAGCAAACCCTGGGGGCCCGGCTATTTAAAGATCGGGATTGGTGCCGCCACCGATTTTACCAGTCCGACGCAACTCAATCTTGCGGCTAGTTATCGCCGTACCTGGGTAAACAGCCTGGGCGCTGAGTGGCGCGTTGATTCGCAAATTGGCTATGATTCCTTTTTGAAAACAGAATTTCTACAGCCATTGCAGGTGCGTGATGGTGTATTTATTACTCCTTATATTGGCGCCAGAAGGCATTTCGTCCAGTTTTATGACGAAGACATCCGGCTGGGCGATGCCAGGATAACACGACTGGAGGCCGGCCTGGACGTTGGGATCAGTGGGAGCCTGGGCGAACTGCGGCTTGGCCCGCTACTCGCTGATCTAAAACTTACACCTGACTTTGGAGTGATTACCCCCTTAATTCCTGAAAGCAATCTAACACGCGAGGCTTTAAGATTTTCAGCCGTTATGGACCAGATGGATCGTGTCACTTTCCCTCGTTCCGGATGGTACGCTGGAATGAACATTCTGTCAGGAAAAGACAAAGAAGATGATGTTACTGACGAATTCAGCCTCGCACAGGTCATAGTTACCGGTGTTAAAAGCCTGGGTAACCATACACTGACGGCGCATGGCGAGTGGGGAAAGGAAATCAGCGGGAGTGATTACATTCCGGTGTCCGATGTTTTTGTACTCGGCGGCCCCAGGCGGCTATCGGGATTATACCTGGATCAATTAATCGGCACGCAATATGATTTTGAATCCCTGGGCTATTACATGCAATATTCCAGGATACCGGCACAAGTTGGCAATGGTTTGTATGTGGGACTAACCCTGGAGACAGGCCGGATTAATGATCCGTTTATGAAAGATCTATGGGATCGGATATATTCCGGCAGTGTTTTCTGGGGCGCAGATACAATATTAGGCGCCGTATATATTGGCTTCGGCTATTCGAGCCTGGATCAAAAAGCCTGGTACCTGATGATTGGTCCGCGGTTTTAAACGAAAGTGTAAACTGGGTCCATACTTTCATTGATTATGTTGCGGACAATTGCCTTCAAACAGGTCCTGTTTTTCTTTAATAGCACTCGCCATATGATCACGAAAGCTCAGCACTCTGGCAGTACGCTTTAAATCCGGGTGTAATAAAATCCAGAGACCCAGGTTATAAGCCGGGTCCGGTTCGCAATAGCGTTCAAGCGCTGAATCAGCATCACCCATAAAACAGGGAAGAATAGAAACTCCTAAGCCTTCTTTTATTGCGGCAAGTGTTAACAACGTATCATCACTAACAAAGTTATGTGACTGTTCACTGCAGACCTGTTTTGTCCAGGTTTTATGGAATACACAACAATCCACGCCAATCCACTTTGGTTCACTGTGTTGCTCACGAAGTTTGTTTATGTAGGAACGACTACCGTAGATCGTAGAAGCAACGGTAACAATCCGTTTTCCAATTAAGGTGTCAGGTGGTGAGTTGGTCAAGCGTATGGCAACATCTGCATCACGCTGGGCAAGGCTGGCATCCAGATTGGAAACGACAATATGTAACTTCACCAGCGGGTGTTGATTACTAAAGTCAGCAAACATTGGCATCAGAACCGAAGAAGCCATATTGTTTATCGCCGTGACACGTAATGGGCCGATTAGGTGGGTGTCTTTTCCTATGAGTGCACCGTCTACTCCCAGCACTTCCCGTTCAATGTTAATGGCCGCTTCTTTGACATGCTCACCCGCCTGGGTTAGTTCATAGCCACCTTTTTTACGCTCAATCAAGCGTGCACCGAGCTTCAGCTCGAATTGCCGCATGCGCCGAGAGATGGTGGAATGTTGAACTCCCAATTGCGTAGCGGCACCACTAATGGAGCCGGTACGAGCCACCGCCAGAAAGAGTCTCAAATCATCCCAATTCATATCTGCCCCATTTTGTGCATTTTTGCACATTATGTTTCTTTTTTTTGTTAATTGTAAGTAAAAATGAACAAACTACACTTTAAAGAAAGCCAAATCAACGAATTTACTGGAGTGACAACATGACAAAAATAGCCGTAGTACAAAAACCACCTGTTTTCCTCAACAAGGCGGAAACCATCAAATCTGCTGTAGCCATGGTGGAGGAAGCTTCAGCCAGTGGCGCTCAATTAGTGGTTTTTACCGAAGCCTTTATTCCCGGTTACCCTGCCTGGGTGTGGCGACTAAGGCCCGGGGGGGACTGGAACACCTCCGAAGAATTACATCATCGCCTGCTTAACAACGCCGTCAATGTGGATGCCGATGACCTGGCTCCTTTATATGCTGCCGCTAAAAAATATAAAGTCACTATCGTTTGCGGTATTGAAGAGCGTGATGGAAAACTTAGCCAGGCAACACTGTATAACACCGTAGTAACGATTGGTCCGGAAGGTACCTTATTAAACAAGCATCGCAAGCTGATGCCAACAAATCCTGAACGTATGGTATGGGGCTTTGGTGATGCCACAGGATTAAAAGTGGTTGATAGTCCGGCGGGCCGTATCGGTGCATTACTGTGCTGGGAGAATTACATGCCACTGGCGCGTTATGCCTTGTATGCACAGGGTGTCGAGATCTATATTGCCCCCACTTATGACA
>NZ_CDLKIE010000383.1:0-8117 GCF_975902315.1 Kaarinaea lacus
AGCGTAGCAACCCGGAAATCCAGCGTCGTGCCCAGGAAGTTATCGATCAATGCTGGCAACTGGGGGATAACAATCCAGTTGTATCTATTCATGATGTAGGCGCCGGCGGTTTATCCAACGCATTTCCCGAGCTGGTGCACGATAGCGACCTGGGTGGGCAGTTTGACTTGCGCTTGATTCCCAACGATGACAAAAGCATGTCACCCATGGAAATCTGGAGTAACGAAGCACAGGAACGATACGTATTAGCCATTAGCCCGGAGCGCCTGGCTGATTTCGAGCGCATCTGCCAGCGAGAGCGCTGCCCTTATGCCGTTGTAGGCGAAGCTACGCAAAAACAACAGCTGGTTTTGCAAGATCCACAATTTAACAATACGGCGATTGATATGCCGCTTGATGTATTGCTGGGTAAACCACCCCGGATGTTGCGTGATGTGAAACATCAGGAATGTGCCATTCCACCGGTTGATACAGGCTCTATTGAACTGCAAGATGCAGCACAGCGAGTATTACGGGCACCAACTGTCGCCAATAAAACATTTCTGATCAGTATTGGCGACCGAACGGTTACCGGACTGGTAACGAGGGATCAGATGGTCGGTCCCTGGCAAGTGCCGGTGGCGGATGTGGCGGTAACCGCAGCCAGTTTCGATACTTACCTGGGTGAAGCAATGGCGATGGGTGAAAGAACCCCCACTGCGTTGATCGATTCAGCCGCTTCTGCCCGTATGGCCGTGGGGGAGGCGATCACAAACATCGCGGCGGCTGCGATAGCTAACTTAAGTGATATTAAATTGTCGGCCAACTGGATGGCACCCGCCGGACATCCGGGGGAGGACGCGGCACTCTACGATGCTGTTAAAGCTGTGGGCATGGATCTCTGTCCTGAACTCGGTATTACTATTCCGGTGGGAAAAGACTCCATGTCTATGAAAACTGTTTGGCAAGAGGATGGTAAAGAAAAATCAGTGACAGCACCGGTGTCATTAATTATTTCAGCATTCGCGCCTGTTGAAGACGTGAGACGGACATTAACTCCTCAGTTGCGCACAAACATTCCAGAAACCAGTTTAGTTTATATTGACCTGGGTTCAGGGCAGAACCGCCTGGGTGGTTCGGTGCTGGCGCAAACCTGTCAACAGATGGGTAATACAGCCCCTGATGTTAATGCAACATTGTTGAAAGGATTTTTTGGCGCAATTCAGGAACTCATCAAGACGCGACTAGTATTGGCTTATCATGATCGAGCCGATGGCGGGTTATGGGTAACCTTGTGTGAAATGGCTTTTGCCGGTCATGCCGGGATTACTATTGATATTAAAGGCCTGGGTAGTAATGCGTTCGATGTTTTGTTTAACGAAGAGTTGGGCGCTGTGCTGCAAATTGACAATAGCAAAAAAGAAAAAGTGCTGGATGTGTTGCAAAAAGCCGGGCTTGAGAACTATTGCCACATTATCGGTAGCGTTAACAACGAAGATCAGGTTGTTATCAATGACTCGCATCAACCATTATTAAATTTTAGTCGTGTTGATTTGCAGCGAGTATGGTCTGAAACTACCTATCAAATGCAGGCCTTGCGAGATAATCCAGATTGCGCAAAACAGGAATATGATGGTTTGCTTGATACCAGGGATCCGGGAATACAGGTTAACACCACTTTTGATATCAATGAAGACATTGTGGCGCCTTATATTAGTAAGGGCGCGAGGCCCAGGGTTGCCATATTAAGGGAGCAGGGTGTTAACGGCCAGATTGAAATGGCGGCGGTATTTGACCGGGCTGGTTTCGCGGCTATTGATGTGCATATGAGTGATGTTATAGAACAACGTATTAATCTGCAGGATATGCAAGGTATCGTTGCCTGTGGTGGATTTTCCTATGGTGATGTGCTGGGGGCAGGCGAAGGCTGGGCAAAGTCAATCTTGTTTAACAGTTATGCCCGGGATCAGTTTGAGTCCTTTTTCAATCGTGGTGATAGCTTTGGCCTGGGGGTCTGTAATGGTTGCCAGATGATGTCAAACCTGTACCAGTTAATTCCAGGTGCAGAACTTTGGCCGCGCTTCGTGCGTAATACTTCTGAACAATTTGAAGCTCGCTTCTCAACAGTTGAGGTTGAAAAAACAACTTCTTTATTTCTAAAGAGTATGTCGGGTTCTCGCATGCCAATCGCGGTGGCGCATGGTGAAGGGCGGGTCGAGCTGCGGCAGGGTGTTTCAGTGCAAGACCTGGAGAGAGCCAACATCGTCGCGCTCAAATTTGTTGATAATTATGGTAATGCTACGGAACGTTATCCCTTAAATCCCAATGGATCACCACAAGGTATTACCGGCCTGACAACTATTGATGGCCGTTTTACTATCATGATGCCGCATCCTGAGCGTGTTTTTCGTTCCGTGCAGAACTCCTGGCATCCTGATGAATGGCGTGAGGATTCGCCCTGGATGCGTATGTTCAGGAATGTGCGGAAGGCTATCGGTTAAGTTAGCGCTTTTGCAGGTATTTGTAGCGTTGCTAGCCTTCTGCCGAACGTTTGCGACGCACTCTTTGGGGAGCCTGGTTTTGTCGAAGAGATGACAGGGCCTTACGCTTACTGTCATCCATTAGATCATCAGAATCCCCGGCGATGCTGTTATCTGTGGTTAGTATCTTGGTTAATCGGGCATTCTCTTCCTTCAACGCCTTAACACTTCGCGTTAATTGTACATGGACGATTTGCAGTTCTTTCAATGCCCTGGGCAGGCTGGTGAAATTTTCAACGTCATTTTTATTTTCCACAATGGCCTGTTTCATGTCGCTAAGCATACCGAAATGTCTTCCGACAATTCGCTTCAGGCGTTTGATTTCGCTTTGTAGCGGTGTCAACGTGACATAGGCAATTGTCGGGGAGTTTTTATCGATGCGAATTTTTTGATTGAGTGTTGGAATTTCAGTGTCTTCGAGTTCCTGCAGTTGAGGGGTGCCTCCGTCTTCAGTCTCTACCCCCGATTCAGGATTTGCTTCAACAACGGGAGACGGCATAAGTTCACTTAGCCTTATACAGAGATTGTCCCAATAGTCATCGCCGTCCTCTTTATTGACCACGGCATCAATTTCTGCCTGTATAAACTGAATTCTTTTGTCGAGCATTTGCGACTCTTTTTTGCGGTGCCGGTACTTGGTTTTCTTTATGGGTTCCATTAACTCAGAAAGTTTTACCCCAATGTTGTCCAGCTCGACTAACTCAGCTTCCATTTTTTTTTCATATTCGGCAACGCGATTGCGATAAATTTCCAGTAACGCTGCTTGTTTGTGTTTTTTTCGGGTAAACAACAGGCTGGCTAGAAAAGAAACTATTGCAATCTCAGCAAGGCATAATATGAGTAATGTAAATGTCAGGGACATGGTTGTTTGTTATGTGGCTTTCTCTGTAACGTTCTTTCTTACGTAGGGTCCGATTTGGTTTTGTGCAAAGGTGATTGTGTTGCTCTTATAGATGCCAGTGTGCTGACTGACTGAGAATCAAGTCGTTTGCGCAACAGGTAAGCGGCAGCGCCGAACACAATCAATATTCCATTGAAGCTGGTAAATATGATTAGCGCCTGTTCCAGGTGTGGCATCATCTGTTGAATTTCTGACAGCAAACCACCAGTGTCGGATTGTGATCCAGCATTTGCCGACGGTTGTGTCTCAGCGATGAGTGCATCACCGGTTTGTATCGATGTGGCGAAAACATTTGTGGCAAGTGTGTACGTCACTATCACGACAATAAAAACAGTTACTTTTAAAGAAGCCGAAGTCATATATCCATACATCCAAAAAGTTGTTTCAAAATGAATGACTTGAACTATTTGTTAATGCAATATCAATACCGCAAAAGTGAAATTATTTCTCCATAGCGATCGGACCATACGAGAAAAACCATTTATAAGTAATGGTGCTATACAAACGGTGTAAGATGATAATTTTGTTCTGGTTAGATGGCTTGGCTAACGGTAGAAGAAGATAACGATTTCTTCATTTAAGAAATCGTTATCTTGAAAAGTCAAAGAATGACCAATGAAAAGCGCGTTATTACTGGGAAAGCTGGCGTTTCAATATTCGTACGTCATCCCATTCCTGGTCAGAAGCTTCTGCAATACCTTTAAATTTAACATTGCTGAGCAGCCGTTTGCCTTTCGCATCGTCGCCAAGGCTTAAAAATGCCTGTTGTACGCGAGCCAGTTGGTCCGGTTTAACACGTGGGTGCGCAGCAAACGCGTTGGATGAATATTGCTTTGATGACCAGATTACACGTAATTTAGCGTGTGCATTGGGATTGATCCCGTTCAGACTATTTATTTCACCGGCGCCGGCGACTACGTCACCATGTACCACTGCACGATAGACCGATTTGTCAGACTCAACGAACTCTTCATTCACAGCAATCCCTTTGCGACTCAAGCTTGCTCTGGTGAGTACCGTCGAGGTAAACCGGCGAGGATCTGATAAAGCTAATGTTTGGCTGTCCAGGTCGGCCAGGGTTTTAATCGAGCTGTCACGATGTACTACTATGACACCTTTATCTTTCTGGCCCTGCTCTTTGGCAAAGGCTTCATAACCAATGGCGTCGTGCACTTGCGTATACATATGGGCATTGAGCAGTACAAAATCATATGCGCCTCTACTCAATTTTCGCTCAAAATCTTCAGCATTATTTGCGGCTTCGAAACGAATCTTTTGTCCGCTATTCAGGCTAACCTGTTCTACCAGCATCTTCCACTGAGCGGTTGTATAAGAATTTTTTCCCGTAGGTAAAAACCCAAATACGAGTTCAGTTGAAGCTGATTTAATATCAGCGATCGAAGCAGAAATAGATATCAATAATAAAGATAAAGCTACAATTACCTTTTTTAGTGTTGCTTTAACCATGTCGTCACTCCCGACATCTTTTGTATGAAAAGACTGAATTAGGTCCAGTACACTAAACATAGTTACAGGACATTTTGCTTATTTTTTATATCGGCACAAACGATAGATGTTTAAGGGTTATCGGGCTTATGAAGACCGAGCTCGACTTGAAGCTGTATTTTTCAGGAAGGAAAAAGTATTTATTTAACAGTCACTTCCAGGAACATATTGGGGTGAATGGCGCATTCGATTTCGACGGTACCTTTTTTATCAAATATAACCGGCTTTGAAACGCCTTTTGGGTAAGAGCCCAGATCGAAGGTTTTCAGGTCTGACAGGGAGAAAATGTTGTGAAACCAGGGGTCCTTATTCATAAAATGTATCGTATCGCCCTGGTTAACAGTAATGGCTTCCACTTTTTCGTTATTCAGCAGGAAGGTTTTGTTTTGCTGGTCAATAGTAATGTCTTTTGCCTGAACCAGGGCGATTCCACTGCTTGTCACAAGAAAAAATGCTAATGCAAATAGTCCAATGAAAAGTTTGTTCATCATATCAATTCCTGTTTAATCAATTCGGTAAAATTGGAACTGTTATTGGATTTGATTGCTCGGTCAAAGCTTTTAAGAATTCCAGCAAATCGGATTTTTCCCGCTGAGTCAGTTTTACTGCCTTCATCTCAGGTGAAAGGCTGGATTTATCTACGCCTCCTTTCACATAATGTTCAATGACTTCTTCTAAAGTCTGGTATTCGCCATTGTGCATATATGGCGCGGTGCGTTCGATCTCGCGTAGCGTTGGAGTTTTAAATGCACCTTTCATAACATTCACTTTTACAAACTCATAACGTCCAATGTCATCGCCATTGTTCAGGCCGATATTATGGAAACTGCCGTCAGTAAAATGTTGTCCTTCATGACAAACACTGCAGCGCGCTTTTCCGTCAAATAGCTCAAAGCCACGCTTTGCTGCTGCTGAGAGTGCATTTTCATCACCCGCTACCCATCGGTCGAAAGGCGAATTGTAGGCGGAAACAATGCTGCGCTGAAAACTTGCCAGGCCTTTGCCAATGGTTTTTTCAGTGATACCTTCACCAGGATAGGCTTTATTGAACAGGTCGATGTAACCGGGGATAGCTTTTAGCTCCTGAATTAAAACCTGGATATCCTGATTCATCTCAACGGAAGACTTAATGGGGCCACTGGCCTGTTCTTCCAGGGATCGGGCACGGCCATCCCAAAACAGACGTCTGCTATGACCGACATTAACAATCGTTGGTGTCGCGCGTGTTAATTGTTGCGACTTATTTCCTACTGCTTTTTTTAATCCATCCGTCCAGTACAAAGAAGGATTGTGGCAGGTTGCACAACTCATCTGGTTGGTATCCGATAAGCGAGGATCGAAAAAAAGTGCCTTGCCCAATTCAATACGTTCCGGGGTCAGTTGATTGTCCTTTGGAATACGCATTTTTTTAGAAGGCAGGTAATCAGATTTAGCAGCCAATACAGGCGGAGATAATCCCCAGCCAACAAGCAATACTATCGCGAAAATTACTGCTACACGGGCTGCTGTTTTTTGTTGCCTGACGCTACTCATGTAATCACCAACCTTCAACAGAATTCCTTTCCAAAAACTTCCTGTTGTTTTATTTCGTGTAAGCAATACCTGCATACATTGCTGTTATTGAAGCAAGAAATGCCCCGGTTCTTAGTTATATTCCTGACAATTATCGTCTTCTCTGCTGTATATCTTGAGAATTCTGCTATGTTTTTCAGTCATCAATGTCAATGAATGCCTGATTAATGGATCAATAACAGCATTTCGCCTGTGGTTATTAATAAACAACAAAGACTGTTCTTATTGCGCTGACCTGAATTAATAAACTTTTCCTCCGTTAAAGTATTGTTTGGACATACCGATGCCAAATAACAGGCGCTTGAATACCAATATTAATGATTGAAACTTTACCAATAACAATGCATCAACAATTGACTAATTAGTCTCTCTCTATGATGATTTTGAATCCTGTGGCATGTCGATTTTATTGCAGTATTTTGCTATTTCTGATTTGTAGCTCAGTTGTGGTGAATACTCATGCGGCACATGATTTGGTAAGCGATGATGACCCAAGGTATCACCAGGGTCTTAAAATTTACGCAGATTATTGCTCCCGTTGCCATGGCGAGCACGCCAATGGTAGAGGGCGGATAGTACCCTTGTATGTCAAAATGAAGAGTGCACTACCCAGTAATTTCCAAATAGGGCTTTACGCATTCCGGCCCAAAGAATATCTGGCAAGTATTGTCCGTGACGGTGGTGAAAAGCATTCTTTAAGTCAATATATGCCACCTTTCGGTGGTGAGCTCACCGCGAATCAAATTGATGATGTGGTATATTTCATCCAGAGGATTTCCCAATATTCTGGAAAAACCTCCCTGCATGAAACGAAGTAAGCTCAAAAAGAAAAACAAATACAATTGCTTATTTAATATGTTGTTTCCAGGCAAGCATTGCTTAAAACGTGTCCCTCTTTAGGGATATACGCCCCCCATACAAAACCATATAATATCAGTCACTTAGATCCTCCTGTTATGGTGTTTATGGAATTAATTAAAAGGCTATCTATTTACTCATGCGTCCCAATCATCTATTAGCTGTTATCGAAAAAGAATTTGAGAGTACTGAACATGGTCATCATACGCCCGTTATGCTGTGGGGGCCGCCAGGAGTGGGTAAATCGCAAATGGTTGCGCAAGTTGCACATAAACATCAAGTGCCTGTCATTGATATTCGATTGTCACAAATGGAACCCAGTGATCTGAGAGGCATTCCTTTTCGTTCGGGTGATCGTGTGGAGTGGGCAGTACCTTCAATGTTACCCGATGCCAAACGTCATGGTGAACGCGGCTTCCTGTTTCTGGACGAAATTACTTCGGCACCACCTACGGTATCCGCTGCAGCCTATCAATTGATTCTTGATCGTCGCCTGGGTAACTACCTGGTACCGGAAGGATGGGTTATCATCGCAGCGGGTAACCGGCAAGGTGATCGCGGTGTGACGTACGCGATGCCGGCACCACTGGCGAACCGCTTTTCGCACTTTGATGTAGATACTCACCTGGATGACTGGGTAGCCTGGGCTTATGAAAATGGCATCGATGATCGTGTTATCGCCTTTGTACGTTTTCGGCCCGAGTTATTATTTGATTTTGATCCAGCACAAAATCCGGTAGCGTTTCCATCTCCCCGATCCT
>NZ_CDLKIE010000384.1:0-6552 GCF_975902315.1 Kaarinaea lacus
CATTGGCAAAAATATCGGCGATGACTTGGCGGAAGGCAAACCCACTTTACCGCTGATTCGAGCCATGAGTACCGGCGACAAAACCCACGCGGATACTATCCGCGATGCAATTTTGAATGGCGGCCGCGACAACATTCAAGCAGTCATGAAAGCCATTGAATCCACCGACGCCATAGCATACACTGCGCAGCGAGCGCGCCAGGAAGCGGACCTTGCGCTCAGCATGTTGCACGATATTCCCGAATCCGAATACAAAGACGCCCTGGTCAACCTAGCGGAATTCTCCGTCAACCGGACGTTTTAGTTTTTCACTGCAAGTCGTCATCTATCACCATCGGAGTGTAGCTCAGCCTGGTAGAGCACCGTCTTCGGGAGGCGGGGGTCGAAGGTTCAAATCCTTTCACTCCGACCAACATTCAGTCACTCCTTGTATCACTCAATAACCTTCCATTCAATTATTAGCTTCTATGAATACCGCGAGGCGGTGGTCGAAGGCATAGATAGACATTCTAAAAGGGCACGTTGGCTTGATATAGTATTCAAACAACAAATGCTACATAAAAGAAAACCCCACGATTGCTGGTGGGGTTTCCTCAAAATATCAAACTAATAAATGCTTATATCTTTACATTTGCTGCCTGCGGTCCTTTGGGTCCACTTTCCACTTCAAAAGCTACTTGTTGGCCTTCGGCTAATGTGCGGAAACCTTCGCTAGCGATAGCTGAAAAATGAACGAAAACGTCTTTGCCGCCATCGTCAGGTGTAATAAAGCCGAAGCCTTTAGATTCGTTAAACCATTTTACGGTTCCTGTAGTCATAATAATTACCTCATTCAAAATTAATAATAAAAAAGTGTTACAAATCTTACGAGGTAATTAACAGGAGAATACTGCGAAAGAACTTCTGACAATAACCAAGGTAGAATGTAGCGCTGTACTGTATATTGTAGCTAGTATTTGACCTAAATTACCATCTTTGTTTGAAAAAACGTTAAATCAGGGCGATTCAATTCAATAATGCTGCAATTTAATCACCTATTTTACACAACTTCAGGTATACTTCCCTGCAAATTCCGGTGCACTTCGGTCTGCACCTCCATTAAAAGCGGTAATCCTTCCAGATTCACCCCGAAATACACAGTTTCCGCCTAGACCGACCCAGCAGATAGCGTGGGTAGGCCGATCCAGGAGAATATAACAATATGTCATTTGAATCCCTCGGTCTCAGGGCCGAAATACTCCGTGCTGTTTCCAAAAAGGGTTATAGCACCCCCACTCCCATACAGATTCAGGCCATCCCCGCTATTCTCGAAGGACGCGACATCATGGCTGGCGCACAAACGGGTACTGGAAAAACCGCTGGTTTTACCCTGCCACTATTGGAAAGAATCATGTCATCCCTTGATTCAAAAAGTGATCATCAAGGGAAAGTTCATAGCACAGTCCGTGCCTTGGTGCTGACGCCAACACGGGAACTGGCTGCCCAAGTTGAAGAAAGTATCAAGTGTTATGGCAAATACTTGCCGCTAAGTTCCACGGCGATTTTTGGTGGCGTGAAAATCAATCCACAAATAACGAAGCTGCGAAAAGGCGTCGACATCATCGTTGCAACGCCCGGCAGATTGCTGGATCATGTCAATCAAAACACGGTAAATCTTTCATCGGTGGATATCCTGGTTCTCGACGAGGCCGACCGCATGCTGGATATGGGATTTATGCCCGATATCCGTACATTGCTCGCACGCTTGCCTAAAGAAAAACAAACCTTATTTTTCTCAGCTACTTTCTCCAAGGAAATTAAAACACTGGCTAATGAGCTGTTAAAGTCACCAGCCTTGATTGAAGTCGCACAGCGTAACACAACCGCAGAACGTGTTACCCAGATAGTGCATCCGGTAGATAGAAACCGTAAACGTGAATTACTTTCTTTTCTGATCGGTTCCAGGAACTGGAAACAGGTATTAGTGTTCACGCGTACCAAGCATGGCGCTGACAATCTTTCCAAACACCTGATGGCCGACGGCATCAGAGCTACCGCCATTCATGGCAACAAAAGCCAGGGTGCACGCAGCAGGGCACTGGCTGATTTTAAATCCGGTAGAGTGCGGGTACTGGTTGCGACGGATATCGCCGCACGAGGACTGGACATCAATCAGTTACCTCACGTAATTAACTATGAATTACCAAGTAGCGCGGAAGATTATATACACCGCATCGGGCGCACAGGACGCGCCGGTAATGAAGGTGAAGCCATGTCGCTCGTTTGTGTCGATGAACATAAGTTACTGAAAGATATTGAGCGTTTAATAAAATGCGATATCACCAAAGTAGTCATTGACGACTTTGAACCCGACCTTTCCATCAAACCTGAGCCTATTCACAAAGGACGCGGCAAACAGCAGCAGAATTCAAAAAAACGCTCGGTAAAACCATCGAGTAAAAAATCGGCATCAGCCTGGAACAATCAGCGTCCCACCTTCAAGGGAAACTCGAACTGCCGGACGAGATCGGGTAATCAAGCTAAATTCGGTGCACAAGACGCACGTTAGCACTAAAATATTACTACTAAACTTAGCGCTAACAGGTTCTAGTGTGAAAAAAATTGCGGTTTTTGCCGATGTGCAAAACATTTATTACACCACGCGCCAGGCTTACGGTCGCCAATTTAACTACCGAAAACTCTGGCAACAATTAAGTGACAAGGGTGAAATTGTTACCGCTATCGCTTATGCCATTGATCGTCGCGATGAAAAACAACGAAATTTCCAGGATATTCTCCGGCAAATTGGCTTCACTATAAAACTAAAGCCCTTTATTCAGCGAAGTGATGGCTCCGCCAAAGGTGATTGGGATGTTGGTATTACCATTGATATTTTAGACGCAGCGAAAGATGTTGATATCGTTGTCTTATTATCAGGCGATGGCGACTTCGATCTGTTATTGGAAAAAATCAAAAAGGACTTTGGCGTGAGCACGGAAGTTTATGCCGTTCCAGCGTTAACCGCCAATACTCTTATTGACGCAGCTTCTGTCTATAATCCTATTGAAGGAGACTTATTGCTGTAAGAATCAGCTTCATGGTTTGGATACTTTGCTCGTATATCGTCAAAAAAATGCCCCAAGCCGTCTGATTTAGTTTCATAGACTATTCGCATTAACTGACCCAACTCGCCTTTTGGAAAGCCTTGCTTTGAAAACCAGTCCAAATACGGTAGTGGCAAATCGATCAGGAGCATTGTTGAGTGCTTGCCAAAAGGCATGCGAAAACTGCTCAGTTTAAAGATCAACTCCGGATCGCTGTAGGTACCCTGTATGCTCATGGATTGTGCTTCTTTTTATAAGGATGAGCTAGCGTACACTATTTGAACGTATCAATACATCACTTTATTTTCAGCATTTGATTTTCTGTCCAATAAGTTATTTATATTGGAACTTTATCAGTGGACCCAAGTCTTAATTATCGTTCGCATATTTACTGATTTGTAACAATCAGTTGAATGTGAAAAGGAAAATACTTTTATTGTTTTTGGCTGGCAGAATGCCTGGATTACACCTGTTAGGTTCCCTCCTTATCGTCCTCCCCGCATGACCATAAATGTATATTGAATGTATATCGTTTGTTTATATTAAAAGGTAAATTAATAGTGAAAATTGGTACAGTAAAGTGGTTTGACTCCGCGAAAGGTTTTGGTTTTATTGCTCCTGAAGATGGCAGCAAAGATGTATTCGTACATTTTTCCGCAATCAGTAACGCCGGCGGTTATGCCAGTTTGGACGAAGGTCAGCGTGTGAGTTTCAATATTGAACAAGGCCCTAAAGGTCCCTCTGCAACAAATGTTACATCTGCGTAACATGTACACTTTCCTTGATAAAAATCAAACCCCGCCTTTGTGGGGTTTGTTTTTATATAGCAAGTGATTCCCGTTGAAAGGATATTTGGTTTGTCAGGAACAATAGAATGACTGTTTATTCCATTCCGGGATTCAGTGATCCCGTAAGTTCAATGACACACCTGTTCAGTTC
The DNA here is from genome assembly GCF_975902315.1 of Kaarinaea lacus. Classification (NCBI taxonomy): domain Bacteria; kingdom Bacillati; phylum Cyanobacteriota; class Cyanophyceae; order Nostocales; family Nodulariaceae; genus Kaarinaea; species Kaarinaea lacus. The sequence goes on from NZ_CDLKIE010000384.1 coordinate 4,023, forward strand.
TCCGATATTCCTTATTATTGGTATTGTCATGATATGGAATCTGCGCGGCAATATAAGCCGAACAGTATCCCTTACTATATTCACCTTTGCTGTAGTATTTTTATTGGTAATGAGTGGTGTTTTTCATCTACTGACACCTGATACCAGTGGCCGTTATGTTTTACAGGTATTGGATCACGCAGCAATATTTATCCTCATAGCAGCAACGTTCACTCCAATTCACACCCTACAATTTAAAAAATTCAAACGATGGGGCATATTATTATTAGTTTGGAGTACGGCAATTACCGGCGTCACTCTTAAAAGTATCTATTTTGAACAAGTGCCTGAACTACTGAGTCTCGCATTGTACCTAAGCCTGGGATGGCTTGGCGCGTTCACCGGTTATATGTTGTATCGGCGTCTGGGCTTTAGCGCGATATTGCCACTGATTTATGGTGCATTAGCGTATACACTTGGTGCCACCTTGGAGTTGTTACGTTATCCCATCTTAATATCAGGTGTTATCGGTCCGCATGAAATATTTCATATATTCGTACTATTAGGCATCAGTTTTCATTGGCAATTTGCCCACCGTATGGCGCAAATGCACAAGGACAAAGTAATGTCTTATGCATAATATTTTGAATACTGATGCGTATTACCGCTGCATTTATGGGCCACTCTTGGGTCAGTATGGCCGGGAATTGAGATGATGAGGTGGGAAATATCTGTGATTGAAAGTAACAGGTGTTCAATAGCTTAGATTATAAGCCATTGATCATGAACACTATTTGAGCGCGTTCGGGAGGCGGGGGTCGAAGGTTCAAATCCTTTCACTCCGACCAATGTTCAGTCACTTTTCCTATTCTACCAATCACTTTCAGCATGCAACTTGACAGCAGATTTGCTGTAAAAAGATGAACTTTTATAAAAATTTCTAAATTATTGCCAATCAGCAATACAAAGGAAGATACTAAGGAATTTAATAGATGCGGGATTATGTACGAATAGCCAGTTAAAGAAAACACTCGGATTGCCAAATACCGGGCCAGTAACATTCATCACCAACCCGGTGGTCTAGCTTAAAATATTTTTTATCGATGGACTATTGGGTCACTCCTACTATCAGGATCGCCAATCGCAGAACCGTCAGTGCGAGGTTTGATTCGATCATTTTGTAGTAACAGTATGATTGCAGCGACATGTGGAGCGGCCATGGATGTTCCCCACCAGTTTGCCAAACTACCATCGGGTTGCAAAGATAAAACGTCAACACCTGGTGCGGCATAATCAACAGTTGCACAATCAAATAATTCTGGTGAAGTCGCTTCTCCCGGCAGGTTTACTCCGCAACTGTCCCAATCTCCTGCGTACCCGTAATTGGAAAACCATCCAAATATGTCACTATGATCGACGGCTGACACAGTAATTAAATTGGGATGTTCCACATGAGCAGGTTCTGCTGGCATGATATTCAAATCTTCTCCATCATTCCCAGATATTACAATGAAGGGAATCACTTCAGCGAGATTATAAGCCGCTTCGTGAAATGCACGATTGTGCTGCCACCACCAAGCGCTCATATTAGCTACTTCGCCTGGCAAAGCATTTGCGGCCACATGATCTATTCCGGCAATTGCATCATCGGCTGCACCAAAATCACTGGCCTTTAATATACGCACAGGAATAATAGTAGCACCCGCGGCAACACCTACTACATTAATTTCATTGTCGATTGCAGCTAATGTGCCGGCTACATGTGTGCCGTGGCCATACACATCATCAAGCGTACCGTTTCCATTATCTTTAACAGCATCCTTGCCGCGAGTGACGTCTACATTTAAATCCGGATTATCCAAATCAACGCCGGAATCAATCACCCAAACATTCAGCCCAGTTGCATCTACCGGCCCACCCACACGTATAACACCCTGTGGAATCACTTGTGGGATAGGATCAAAGGTATTTCCTTTACCTTGCCCCTGACCTTTACCCCCACCGCTGGGGCGACCACCCGCTTTTACAAGAGAATTGGGCTCACAATATTCAATTAACGGATTTTGCTTTACAAGTTTCTCTGCAGCTATAGGTGGTAAATTAGCGGAAAATCCGCGAAATGCAGATGTATAGGTATGCCGTATTTGCAAATTATTTTTTTGCGCAATTGTGCTCGCGTGTGCCGGAATATTCTGAGGTAACACGGTATTTGTAAATTTACAAATTACGGTATTTGCGACTAATCTTTTCAATGATTCCGGCGCATCAGCACCAGGATCTGCTATGGCAACATTATTTATATTCAGTAAAACCACAAGTGTACTTATTAGCGTTATGGTATTACGCTTTTTCATGAACACCCTCCTTGTTATTATTTGATCCTACCCTGCTACAGACTACTCATATTTTAATACGTATTAGTTTCATAAATCCAAAAGTATAGTCTTTCGGATAGGTTACCGCTATTAAAGGATTTCTCATTTTGTCTTCCTTAGGCTAAATGCTATTCGATTAGGTCAAACTTCAATTTGTCGAGTTACAGTAAAACTAG
>NZ_CDLKIE010000385.1:0-2934 GCF_975902315.1 Kaarinaea lacus
CGACTATTTACCTGGAAAATGCGCCATTGTCACCGATGGATATTACAGCAACCGTTGAGAATGCCAGCCATGCATTGGTGTCTGCTAATCAAACCACAGCGGGTAGTCCAAGCATTGTTCTGAGCGGTGTAACCGATACCAGTGCAGGAAATATATATGTGCAGGGATTACTGGAAGGCACAACAACGATAACCCTGTCTGCACCTGGATATAACGATGGTACGGTTGAGGTTATAGTTAATCCTTCCAGTATTTATATTGTCAACTCAAGTTTCAGTACCACAACCTTTGCAGATAACTCATTAATTTCAATACGTTCGGCCAGGTTACGGTCAGATACACTACTAAGGGAAGACGATCAGGAAGTTCGTGGTGGCTATAGTGTTTCCGTGCCACTCAGTAATTCTGACGATAGTGTGGGGACAATTTCAACAAACAACGTGACATTTACTGGCGGAACTGGTTATCAGCAAATCATTGAATTTGACGCCATTGCATCCGGTACGACTACGTTATCTTTAGCACAGCCTGCAGGTTTTACTCAGCCCGCTGGACTGAATACATCGATCGATATCAGTGTGACTGCACCTGATATTTATCTGCAGGATTCCGACGTTGGATATAACTTACAGGAAGGTGTAAACGTTCAACTACAAAGTGCGCCGCCAGCGCCTGTTGATATTACATTTACAGTTGAAGACGAAAGTGTTGCACTGGTAGCGCCAGATAACACAACCTTAGGTGCCAGGAGCATTACGATTAGTGGCGTCACTACACAATATGTGGGAAATATCTATATACACGGCTTGCAGTCAGGCAGTACAACCACGTTAACCGCTACCGCAGAAGGTTATGATATCGCAACCAGCAATATTACGGTTACACCTTCTGCGATTCGTTTTCTGACTTCTACACTGGATACAAACACCTTCTCAGAAAACGAGTTAATATATCTGTATCCGACCAGGCTAAACGAGGGCTCGCTCACTTTTGTTGAGACACAACAAATTCGTGGTGGTATTACGATAAACGTACCATTGTCCAATACCGATGATCTCATCGGTACGATATCCACGGATAACGTCATATTTGAAGGTGGTCAGAGTGCCAGAACCGTAGAGTTTGATCCGATAACAGCCGGTTTTACGCAGGTCAGCTTGACGCAGCCACCTGGTTTTAGTGTGCCGGCAAACGAGCCAACAACCACCCAGGTGAACGTAACCGCGCCCGATATCTTTGTGATTAATTATTATGATGTAGGGGCCGGACTGCAGGAAGGATTACTTATTCAGTTGGAAGAAACGCCACCCAGCCCTGTAAATGTTACTTTCACCATCTCGAGTGGTGCCATTGCGCTGATATCTACAGATCAATATGCACAGGGCACAACAGAAATCGTATTTTCCAACGTTACCAGTACAACTGTTGGAATAATATATCTACAAGGTATTGTTGAGGGTAACACGCAACTGCTCGGTAAAGCATCAGGATATGATGATGCTATTGTTCCGGTAACGGTAACACCGGGGGCGCTTTATCTTAGTAGCTCAGACATAAACGTTGCAGACGATGCACCTAATGTAACAATGAGTATTCGATCTGCAAGATTAAATCCGGTTACCTGGCGGTGGGAGCGGACACAATCGGTTCGTGGTGGACTTACAGTCTCGATTGCGTTTAGCAATACGGATCCTTCAGTGGGAATAGTTACTCCCAATCCCCTGGTTATTACAGGGGGGAATTCTTTATATACTACAGAGTTTGATCCACTTTCAGCCGGAGTCACGGAAATTAGCCTGATTCCTCCGGTTGGTTTCACACCGGTAGCGGGAAGTGAACCAATCAGGGCAACAGTGACTCAATCAACAGTGAATGTAACTGGCAATACAACTGTTATTGAGGCAATTGAGACTAGTGAGACGGAAGCTATCGTTGAAAATAATATACAAGCAATCGATTCAGGAGGAGGTGCGCTTAACCTCAGTACACTCATTGTGGGCGCGATTTATTACATAATCACCAGTATGCTTTTTAGGCGACGGCGATGGAGGGAATAAAATCGTTCGGTGTTAACCAGGCAACTTCACACCGATTAAACACTCCTGTAGCACTATTACTGGGATGTTGATCCGGCTTACTGTTGTCATTGTCGCTGAGGTCTTCAACGCTACGCAATTGAGATAACTATAGAGTGATAGTGTGTTAATAAATTGTAATTCTCATGTAATCCAAAACACATAAGATGGTTATATTTAATTCATTAACGACAACTCACAATTCCATTGAGGTAAGTCAAGGAGAATGATTAAATAGTTGTATGGGAATGAAAAATTATCAAAAGTATTCTATGTTTTAATTAGTCATTCTAGAGGTCTTGACGTTAGGCGCTGGTTATTCCCGTCGCTGAATGCTCAGTTAATCTGAAATGAAGCAACCTTAGAATTTCCTCGTAGTACTCGTAGTAAGTATTTCGTAACACCCTGGTTGTATCACACAATAAAAAATATCTGGTAACCGCATTAATGTTACCAATTCTGCAGTTTCCTATGGAGCCATACCCAGCAGTAGCTTTTGCTGTTTCCGGATTTTCAGGTAATTGGATTCGGTTGAGCCGCACGATTATCCAATTTTTTCATATCGTTCAATTGATGGAGGAACAACCATGAAGTTGGAACTCACCAACCAGATTCCCGGCCAAAATGGCTCGCTTAAGATCAATGTGGCATTCGAAGAAGATGATCTGAAACAGGAAGTGACACCTTACGGCATCGTATTAGATTTGAAGGGTTGCAATATTGAAGGCGATATCGGCGCACCTGCGTTACCTTCCAGAATTGTCCAGGTCGCATTGCCGCCATTTACCTATCCGAAAGAAGTAACTGCCGAAGTGGTGAACAGCAGTGTTATTAGCCGGGTACCGATATTAGTTGCACC
>NZ_CDLKIE010000386.1:0-8478 GCF_975902315.1 Kaarinaea lacus
CGTAACGACCGCCTGCAGTACGCTCCGAGAAAACCGAGCGAGTACCAGGAACCTGCTTCACGATCTTTTCAATTTCTTCACCAATCTCCTGAATTTTTGCCAAGTCCGGGCCGGCAATTTTAATACCCAGCGGTGTTTTAATGCCTGTGGATATCATATCTATTCGTGTTTTGATGGGCATGACCCAGGCATTGGTTAAACCAGGTAATTTAACTGTCTCGTCCAGTTGCTTAATAATTTTTTCAGTGGTCATGCCTGGCCGCCATTGATCGCGAGGCTTAAACTGAATAGTTGTTTCTATCATTGTTAATGGCGCCGGATCGGTCGCAGTTTCCGCGCGCCCCACTTTACCAAACACCGTATCCACTTCGGGAATCATCTTGATTAAACGATCTGTAACCTGTAACAACTCCCCGGCCTTACCGACTGAAACACCAGTAAATGTTGTCGGCATATACATCAGGTCACCTTCGTCAATATCCGGCATAAATTCTGTTCCCAGCCTTTGATACGGTATGGCTATACTTGCAACAGAGAGTATCGACAATACTATTGTTAACATTGGGCGCTTTAATACAAACTTTATCACCGGCTTATATAGCGCAATTAGAAACAGGTTAATTGGATTTTTGTTTTCGGAAGCGATGTGACCACGAATAAAATAACCCATTAACACAGGCATTAAAGTTATTGATAAGCCGGCCGCTGCCGCCATGGCATAGGTTTTTGTAAAAGCCAGGGGTGAAAATAATTTACCTTCTTGCGCTTCCAGGGTAAGAACAGGGATAAAACTCAACGTAATTATCAGCAATGAAAAAAACAGTGCCGGCCCAACATCTGTTGCAGCAACGCGCATAATCTCCCAACGGTTGGTGTCTGTAAGCTGGTTCTTTTCAATATATTTGTGGGCGTTTTCAATCATCACGATAGCAGCGTCCACCATGGCTCCAACCGCGATTGCTATACCTCCCAGGGACATAATATTGGCATTGATACCTTGCCATTCCATAACAATAAATGATGTAAGAATACCTAGCGGCAGGATAACGATGGCCACCAGCGCTGAACGAAGATGAAATAAAAAGATCAAACATACTACGGCAACAACAATAAATTCTTCCACCAGCTTATGGCGCAGGTTGTCCACTGAATCCAGAATTAGCTGGGAACGGTCATAGACTTCAATGATCTCGACACCTTTTGGCAATCCCTTGCGCAATTGCTCAATCTTTTCTTTCACAGCATCGATGGTATTCAGGGCATTCTCACCCCAACGCATCACCACAATACCACCCACGGCTTCACCTACGCCGTTAAAATCAGAGATACCGCGCCGCATTTGCGGACCGATACGGATATGCGCAATATCTCCTAATACAATTGGAGTGCCGCGTTCGGTAGTGGAAATAGGGATTTGTTCCAGGTCTTCAATACTCTGCAAATAACCCTTGGCGCGAATCATATATTCCGCTTCTGCGTGTTCAATAACAGAACCACCTACTTCCTGGTTGGCGCGTTGTACTGCTTTTCGCACCGTGGACAACGGTATAGAAAAAGCCCGTAATCGATCAGGATCCAGCACCACCTGATATTGCTTCACCATACCGCCTACTGTTGCTACTTCAGATACACCATCTACAGTTTGCAACTCATACTTAAGGAACCAGTCCTGTAAACTGCGCAACTGGGACAAATCATGCGTACCGGTGCGATCAACTAGCACATACTGATAAACCCAGCCTACGCCCGTTGCATCCGGACCGAGAGAAGCGCGAGCAGAATCGGGTAACTTGCTGGCTACCTGATTCATGTATTCCAGCACGCGGGAACGCGCCCAATAAATATCAGTGCCCTCCTCAAAAATCACGTAAACATAAGAATCACCAAAAAAGGAATAACCACGCACTGCGGTGGTTTTTGGCACTGCTAACATCGCAGTAGTAATGGGATAGGTTACCTGGTCTTCTACAACTTCTGGCGACTGACCGGGATAGGTGGTTTTAATGATGACCTGCAGATCGGAAAGATCCGGAATTGCATCAAGCGGTGTGTTTTTTACAGACAAAACACCCCATGCACATAACAGAAGGGTTATGATTAGAACCAGCGCCCGGTTCTCTATAGACCAACGAATAATATGAGCAATCACGGTACCAAAAACTTCTTGTCATTGTTATTGTGTTTTCGAGTCACACCACCGATGTGCTCACGGGCTCCCCAAAAACCACAAGCTCCCTAAAGAACATTATTTGCGCTACCCTGCGCACACCCCAAAATTAATTTAACTTATTAAAGATACTGCTAAACCAAAATCAACCGCCGCCGGCCATACGAGCCAAACTGGCTTTCAGACTACTCTCTGAATCAATCAGAAACTGGCTGGAAGTAACAACTTCATCCCCTTCCGACAATCCATGCAATATTTCCACGCCACGATCTGTGCGCATGCCCACTTTTACGTTCATGGGAATAAATTTACCTTCGCCAAGTGCAACAATTACACGATTCTGATCGCCCGTGGCAATCAAAGCTTCTCGCGGTATAGTCAATACTTTACGCTTGGGCTTAGCGAAGACCTGTACATCTGCATACATATTTGGCTTTAAGGACTCTTCCGGATTATCGAACTGCAGGCGGACTCTCAAGCTACGCGTTTTAGGGTCCAGGCTCGGATACACATAGTCAACCATACCCTCCCAGGTTTTACCTGGCAGATAAGGCATGGATGCCTTGGCACGCTGTCCTTTCTTAACCCAATCAGCTTGTGATTCAAAAATTTCTGCAATCACCCAAACCGTACTCAGATCAACAATTTCAAGAACTGTCTGCGAAGGTTTAACAAACTGTCCTTCTCGAATTTTTAGTTTGGATACAAAACCTGTTTGAGGTGCATGGTATACCACATGCTGTTTAACATCTTCCTTGGTCTGTAGCATTTCAATTTGTTCCAGAGATACCCCCAGGGAAATCAATCGCTCTTTCGAAGCACTGAGTAATAAAAGATTATTGTGCTTCAATGCCTGAACATACTCTTCTTGAGCGTTTACCAGTTTGGGCGAATACAACTCGAACAGAACCTGACCCGCTTCAACACGATCACCTTCTGTTTTAACGTACAGTTTCTCAATCCATCCCTCTACTCTCAGATTAATGGTGCGCAATTTGCTCTCATCCAACTCTACGTAGCCGACACTGTCAATCTTACGAAACAAGGTGCGCTTTTTTGCTTTGGTCGTACGCACACCAAGCGTATTGATTACAGTAGGTGTTAGTTTCACTGTTCCGGCTTCACCACCTGCCTCTAATAGAACGAGATCCATTCCGCAGATAGGACATATCGCATTGGGATCAGTATCGATAACGTCGGGATGCATGGGACAGATGTAATTAGGATTAGCATGTTTCGCTGCATGCTCCATCGCGGTATCATCCTGAACGTTCTGCAGGGATTCTGATATTTGCGGAGCGGACTCAGCTAATTGGGGCTGTTGAGTTTGTATGTTCTGGGATGGTTGTCGTTGTGACTGGCTACTTGATAATGGTGTCGCCTGCACCTTCATTGTCTTGTCACCACCAAAAACATTGCCGGCTTTTTCTTTTATGCTACCGCCCAGGGTGGACATGATTTGCTTGATGTCCGAGTCTTTTTCATTCGACGCAAAAGCCTTTTGTATATCACTGGGCTGTACAAGATAAAAACTGATGGGTATTGCGGCAACAATCACCGCAACTGTAAACTGGGCGATACCTTTGAACTTGTACATGGTTTGCCTAGAGCTACCAGGCGGTTTATGTCCGGAGTACGGATTGTAATGCACATTACCCGGTTTGCCCGGAGACACTCCAGGTCGCGTTTTATTACGTCGCGAATTTGAAATCATACTTAATCGACCCCAGCTAGATACAACAGTTCAACCTGCGCTTTAGCACGTTCTACGTTCAACTTTACAAATTGCAGCTGGCTTTTAAGTTCCGTCAGGCGCGCGCGCACCAACACATTGAAGTCCGTCACACCGCTTTTATAGGCATTCAGAGTTGCCTCGGTGTTTTGTTCGGAATGTGGTAATACTGATCCTTGGTATAACTGCACACGCTCGTCAGCGCGATTGTACACAGCCATGGTTTTCTCTAAACGCATTTTAATTTCGCGTCGCCAGTCGTCGAGTTCCTGCTTGCTAGCAATTACATCGGACTTGCTGGCCGAAACCAGTCGATCCTGACGCTTACCCGTGAACAACGGTAAATCGAAGCGCAACATCGCGGTTAGCAAATCATCCCGGGGCCGCCCGAAATTATCTTCAGCACGATAACCGTACTGTACTGTTAATGCCCAGCCGGGATTAGACTGTGAATCAGCGTAGTTTACACCATTTTCGGCAGCGGTTACACGCATTTTGCGAGCCAGAACAGTAGGATGCTGCTCAAGATTGGACAAAATCTGCTTTTCTGACGGGAGCTTGGTTAACCCCGGAAACTGCATATCCAGGGTTTTATTCACTCGCTCAAGGCCTAGCCACCTGGTGAGCACCGCGACTGCGGCCTCATAGCTGGCTTCGGTATCTCTAAGTTGATCTTCCAGTAAATTTTGCTCCAGCTGAGCCCGAATCACATCCTGCTGATTTCCACGGCCGGCGCGGTATTGAAACTGGGTTACACTGATAAATTGACCGAATACTTCCAGACTCTCTTCTACAATCTTGATTGACTGGAATTGCTGATAGACATCCAGCCAACTTTTTCGTACACCGACGAGCGTCATCAGGCGTCGGTTTTTCGCCTCGTGCCCCATAGCATCTGACATGCTTTGCAACTGACCGCTTTTCGCACCAACAGCACCCCAGGGAGGAAACATTTGAGTGAGCCCCACCACGGCCTGCGTCATGGGCTCTTTTTGAAAATCCATGGTATTGGCTGAAATATTGACGATACCCATATTTAATTTAGGGTCTGGCCAGGTATTGGCTGCGACTGATTTTTCCCGAAAACTATCCTGTTGTGCCCTGGCCTGTTTGGTGGTTGGATCATTACGTAATGCCATCATTTCTGCTTGAGATAAAGACAGCATGTCAGTATCTGCAGCGAAGGATACACAAGATACAATAAGTAGAAATACCGCAGCCAGTAAACTAGCAATAATGCGATGCGCTAATTGAAGTAGTGCTGGAAGAATAAAACCACTGCTTAAATAACCTTTCACAACCCTCCCCTTTGTAAAACCAGTTACCGCCTGTTCTTGGTTTTGGTACGGTAGTTAATCAGTTCAGCAGTTTAGCAGAAGAAATACGCCTTCTGAATAGCATGTTATTCTACAGCTATCCAGAAGGCGTATATAGGCATGGATTACATCATCATGTACTGATAAGACAGCGACCAAATGGATTTAACCTCCATCTGGATGCCGTTCACATCCTGGTATACCGGCACGCCATACATCAATCCAAAAGTATGACCACCTGTCATTGCAGTAATACCCAGTGATAAATCAGCGCGTGACCCACCATAGTTTGCCGGATCAGACGTTGGCGCCATCATCGGATTGATATTGGGATCCTTGCCACTGATACTGTCAGCATTCAAATAATCCAGACGCGCACCGACACCCCAGGTGTTGTTGATGGCATATTTACCCCAGGCATCGATCTCAAAGCGATCACCCCAGGTATATTCGTTATCATTGGTGCCCGTATGGATCCGCCACTCTGCCTGCCCTCCCCAGGTCCAGCTACCGGCATAGCTTTTATAGGTGACAGCCGGGATAAAGTCATAGGTGCCGGTACCTAACTGCATGGCATAAGGCGCTTGCATGGAACCCGGCATACCGTTATTGGTAGCGCATACTGTTGCACCCACCAAGTTTACACCACACATGGTCATATCGACTTTTTCATCAATACTACCAGTGGGAATACTTAAAGATAATGCAGCTGTCCATTCTTTATTAATGGTATACATGGCACCCACTTCAGTATCACCAACACCACTGGTCTCCATGCTGCCCGTCATATCCATCATGGGCATATAAGTACCCGGTGTTGGTTCCATATACATATGCATTATCATATCCATATCGTTCTGCAGATAGTTCAACATCAGCATACCGGTCCACTTGTCCGTAAAACCATACATACCCATCAACATGCCCATATCCATGGTCATTGTGGTAGGTGACATCATGTAAGGTAGATCTGGTCTTTTCATCGCTGCAGGTGGTGGCGTAGGATTTGCCAAGGCACCACTAATATCCCGTGTGCTCACACTATCTGATCCCCGCAATAATCCATCCATATCCATGCGCATTAACTGGACCTCAATCATCCAGCTACCTTTGCCATGGGCATGATGAACATGCTGACCTGCCTGAGCAGTTTGCGAATGATCCATGGCACTATGATCATGATGCGAATGCTCATCAGCCGCCCTGGTAATTGGTGCTAATACCAATAGACCTGAAGCTACTGCTGATATAATTAAGGATTGCCGCCCTTTTTTTAGAATTGACATTATTACCTCTCCTTCTTATACAAACCTACTTGCACACCCTATATGCCCCCGCTACGGCACGTACACTGGTTTAGTATTTGTTAGTTAACGGGTAAAACATACATCCAATGTATTATTATCATTTCTCCATTAAATCATTCGGCGATTATGATAAAAACGCGCAATTTTCTTTATTAATAAAGGTTTACTAATTATGCTTTAGTGAGTAAATGCATAGCGGTCATAATGATCACTAATTAGCCATGCCTTTATCTTCAATATCGGTAATAATAAAATTTCCTTTTTTGTCCACTTCAATAACAAAGCTGACCGCATGACCTTTTTCCACAACTTCTAACATGCCAGGGTCGCTAACCACAAAATCCATAGTCATTCCATCCATCCCCAATGTTTTAATAGGACCATGAGATATGGTTAATTTGTTATCTGAAGCTTTTATGTCTTTAATTACTCCTTCTGCTGCATGCTCATCACCAGCCCATACATGTTGTCCGATAATAAATCCAAAGCAAACTACTAATGCTATTACTAGTTTTTTCATTTTAAGCACTCCTCTCATTGAACGCTCGATTGATACATTTAAAAAACCGCAATAATAAATTGCGGCGTTATTATTTCTGATTCTCCCTTAATCAGGCATTAACCAACGACAGGTTAAAGCTTAAGGCTCACTGCAATATCCGCAGCAAAAAACTTCCAGATGTTTTCGGAATAGAAAAGGCAAAGAAGGGATTAGACTAATGGGATGAAAAATTGCGTGAACGACATCAGTTACCACAGAGGTTAGTAAAGTAAAACCTACAGCGATAGCATTAACTGCGCAGTGCAACACACCAACAGTAAAGTCCATTTCATAACAATTTATTGTTATACGCCCCGTGACCATGCCCCTACTCCGGTCAAATATTATTTTTATTTTTGCTTACCGTTCCGTCGGTAAACAATAAGCGTAATATTTATCAAATGGCAGACAGTGAATCAACAAATAAAATGTGAGGTTAATTCGCGAAATGAGATAAGAAAATGTCACCCCTTAGCTGTGGAATGATCGAATGAGTTTAGTCTGGAAGGGATAAGGAATATTACTTAAGTGTATTTACGAGTGCGGCGTATTCTACGTAGGTAAACTATCTTTCGAGATGATTTATAACGAAGTTTGGATAAACGACGCTCCAGGATTCTTCCCAAATCATCAAGCACAGTACCGCAAATAAGATCGGCATGATTGTGGTAAAAACGAAGCTTGCATGGTACCGGCTGATGCAAACCTTTACGGCAGTCCTTGTCGAAATCTGTCCATGCCAGCACTGGCAAATCACCCAGGGTACGATCGATACAAACCCAGGCATCGTCATCAATAACAATGTCCAGCCCACGCAAACTGAACAATTCCAGGCGTAACGAATTATCTAAGCGGATCTGGGATAAACGCACACGGTTAAAGTGAGTTGCCCCGACATAAGAGGGAACTGACTTGATAATTGGAATGTCATTGAGTCGTGATTTCATGTTGTTCAGTATGCAATTTGTTTGGCTTCTGATCAACTACTTTTTGTGAATTTATTGCTTATAGTTTTCTATCAAAAAATATACAGATATAGACACGCATTTATGTAAAAAATTACGAATAGTTTTAAAGTTTTTAGCCGCTTAGCATCAGCATTTTAAATCGCATCTGCGCAAGGAATTCTTGCCCACGCGCAAGCGGTACCTGGTAATTTCTGCTGAATTTTTATAGCGCAAATTACCCAATAAAGCAGAAAAGCCTTAACAGTAGGTAGTTACACTACACGTAGTTCCTTCTTTTACATTCTTTTTTACTAGACATCGTACGTACCAAACCTGAATGCTGTATTTATAAAACTAAACAGGACTTTTTAAATTCCTGTGTACGAATCCGTGTGGTTACAAGTTTAATCCCTCTGGTTAATTTGATTATAAAGTATGACATTCGTCGGCCAGCTGACGTTTGGTACG
>NZ_CDLKIE010000387.1:0-2617 GCF_975902315.1 Kaarinaea lacus
CACCACAGCCTGCCAGCAGCAACACGGCTGCAAGAAATAGAACTTGGAACCTCATTGGGTTCCCCGGAAACATACCACGCATTACTTTCATTATTTACCCACCTCGGATGTCGTGCTCCGAGACTCTTCTCGACACTCTCTGACTAATATTTAATTACTGGCTAATAATTAGTTTTGGCTAGTAACTAGTTATCGTCACTAGCAAAGAGATTACCTGAGAAATCAGTCACATTCGGAGAAACCACTTTCCAACATCCAGGAAAAATTGTGGATTTCAAACAAAGTAATGGCCCGTCTCCATTACTGCCCAAAGCGCATTGACTGGAGACTTGAAATAGTACTCCTTGCGCGGTACGTAACTACTTAGAGCATACGCATTTTGTTTTTACATTTCAATAAGATATTTTTGATTATGTGCTTAGCATCACGCCAAAATCGCGTCGCCTCGCTGGCGCAGCAAATATCTCTTTGTTCTGGCTTGGTTTTGGCACGAACACGCGCTATAGTTCCCCCTTCAACACAGACAACATTGCTGTGGGAGAGAGCGGCTACTGATGATAAATGCTGCCGATGTTACGGGTTTAAACTAACCAAACCCGGCATAAACTGCAAATATTTTTTATAATCGATTAATTTTACTAATCACTCGCCTTTGTACCAGTATTGGTGAGCCGCAGTTCACTGGCACTTTCTCAGTATAACCGTCGCCGAAGGCGCAACTCGCCCGGAATCGCTCAGGCAAAAGAACCACAGACAATGGTTGACTCTGGAGAGCGATCGTTTTCGCCACTGACGAGAATGATCCACCGAAGGGGCAGCGCAATGGTGAATTTACTTTCTGTCAATCTGAAGATAACACCACATGTGCTTAACTCTCAGGTTGCCGAGGACAGAGGGGCGGTAGAATTCCTTTTTTAGGGAATCGAATTCTACCGTCCTTTTTTGTTTAATGACTTTATTTGATTAGCAAATAGTCAAAACGATAACTCAAAACCAGGCGGGTAACCATGACACAAAAAACAGCCCTTTACGAAAAACACCTCGCAGCCGGTGGCAAAATGGTCGATTTTGCTGGCTGGGACATGCCCATTCACTACGGATCCCAACTCGAAGAACACCATAGCGTACGCAATGATGCGGGCGTATTCGATGTTTCTCACATGACCGTCATTGACTTTAAAGGTGATGACACCCGCGTATTCTTGCAGCGCCTGTTAGCCAATGATGTCGGCAAACTAACCATACCCGGTAAAGCACTGTACAGCTGTATGCTCAACGAACAGGGTGGCATTATCGATGACCTGATCACTTATTACATGGATGAAGCCTGGTATCGCATGGTGGTTAATGCGGCGACCCGTGTCAAAGACCTCGACTGGATTCGAAATCAAGCTGAGTCATTTGATATTACGATTGAAGAACGTCGTGATTTGTCCATGTTAGCGGTGCAAGGCCCAAACGCTCGCGATAAAGTACACCAGGTTTTTGGCGCCAAAATTGATGCCGCCCAGGACCTCAAGCCATTTTTTGCAGCACAATGCGAAGAGGTTTTTATTGCTCGAACGGGTTATACGGGCGAAGACGGCTATGAAATTATTTTACCCTCTAATGACGCACCTGCACTGTGGGATCAACTCCTGGCGAATGACGTCAAGCCCATCGGCCTGGGCGCGCGCGATACTTTGCGCCTGGAAGCAGGAATGAATCTTTATGGTCAGGACATGGATGAAAACACCACACCACTGGAATCCGGTCTGACATGGACAGTAGCCTGGGAACCCAGTGACCGGCAATTTACCGGCCGGCCGACTTTGGATAAACAACGTGAAACAGGTGTAGAACAGAAACTGGTTGGCCTGGTACTGGAGGATCGCGGCGTATTACGCAGCCACCAAAAAGTGATCGTGGAAAACATCGGCGAAGGCGAAACCACCAGCGGTAGTTTTTCACCAACCCTGAATCGCTCCATCGCGTTTGCCCGCGTGCCCGCACAAACTGGCGACGAATGTGAAGTCGAAATTCGCAATAAAAAGTTAAAAGCCAGGGTGGTAAAACCACCCTTTGTTCGTTTTGGAAAATCTTGTATAGATTAAATTAAAAATAAAATGCCGAATAACAACGCATGAGGATAATGATATGAGCAATATTCCAGATGACCTTCACTACACCAAAACTCACGAATGGGTTAAACAGGATGCCGATGGAACGGTAACCGTGGGCATTAGTGATCACGCGCAAAATTTGCTGGGTGACATGGTGTTTATTGAACTACCCGATGTAGGCGCAGAATATAACACCGGTGATGATTGTGCCGTTGTTGAATCAGTGAAAGCCGCTTCGGATGTGTATTGCCCGGTTTCAGGGGAAATCACTGAAACCAATGAAGCCCTGGTGGATGCACCAGAAATGGTTAACCAGGACCCTTACGGTGATGGCTGGTTATTTAAATTGAAGCCCAATGATGCCGGTGAAGTTGAAGACCTTCTTAACGCCGAAGCTTACAAAGAGCTGGCCGAAGAAGAAGCGCATTAATAAACCTAACCTAATCTTTTGATGATCAGTAAGAAGTAAATACAGAACCATGCCATTCATACCGCACACTAAAGAAGAAGTACAA
>NZ_CDLKIE010000388.1:0-2921 GCF_975902315.1 Kaarinaea lacus
GGATGGTGCTATAGGAATCACTTGAATGGGTGTTGATCGTTTCCCCCTTTGTAATGGGGGATTAAGGGGGATTTAAAATTCCTCCCAACCTCTCTTTAAAAAGAGAGGGATTGTGCTATAGGAATCACTTGAATGGGTGTTGATCGTTTCCCCCTTTGTAAAGGGGGATTAAGGGGGATTTAAAATTCCTCCCAACCTCTCTTTAAGAAGAGAGGGGCAAAAATAGATTGTTTTACTTTGATTATTTGAACAGGTGCAATTGTCATAAGGTTTACTGTAATGGATAAGCGAGTCTCATTCGAAAATAATACCGTTTTACTTGAAGGCCATAGTTGGGATGCCGGCAAGCCCATTGTCGATGCTATGTGCAGAAATGGTGTGGTGTTACTTATTTTTGATTATATGCAATATCCCGAAAACAAGGTCGCCCGTAACCTGGAAGGTTATAGCGAGGAGGGTGAGCGTTTGTGGGTCGCTGAAAATCCTACCGATACGCCTAATGAAGCCTATACAGAATTCTTGCCGGACGATGATATGCAGCCTGGTAGCGCCAATACGGTACAAGTAGGCGACATGGCGGGATTTAATTG
This sequence comes from Kaarinaea lacus, assembly GCF_975902315.1. Taxonomy (NCBI): domain Bacteria; kingdom Bacillati; phylum Cyanobacteriota; class Cyanophyceae; order Nostocales; family Nodulariaceae; genus Kaarinaea; species Kaarinaea lacus. The sequence goes on from NZ_CDLKIE010000388.1 coordinate 591, forward strand.
CAGTATAGATATTACTACCGGAAAACTGATAAATGTTATCTATAAAGATTGATGCAATTGACATAAAAGGATGTCTTATATGGCTAAATTAATCGCAGGTCCAACAGTTGTTGAATGTGCAGGTAATCTTCCCAAGCAAATAGAAGAATATGTAGGCCGGGTAAATTCAGAGACTGACGAAGTCAGTATTGCTCGAATGAAAAGTCCGCCGGGATGGATAGAGCCAGGCCAAACGCCAGAATTTGACGAATATACACTCGTACTGAAAGGAATGCTGCGAGTAGAAACCAGGGCAGAAACGATCGATGTTCACGCGGGGCAAGCGATCCATGTTCAAAAAGGCGAGTGGGTTCAATATAGTACTCCCGAAGCCGATGGCGCAGAATATGTGGCGGTTTGTTTGCCGGCGTTTTCAATAGATACAGTACATCGGGATGAGTAAATGTTGCGTTTATTCCCTTTCGCTTGAGGGGGAGGCAATGTAAAAAACGCTAACAGTCACTAATAACAAAAAAACAGAAATTATTTCCTGTGCCCAAATCCCTCGAGCTAATTCAAAAACACCAAGCCAAACTTAGACGTTGCAAGCGTTGTCCCGATATGTTCCGCCCAGTAGTTGTGGGTAATCCCGTTGTATCGCCGGTCATGCTGATTGGTCAGGCCCCTGGCCATAAAGAAATTGAAGTGCATAAACCATTTGCCTGGACGGCAGGAAAAACCATGTTTAAGTGGTTTGCGCAAATCGGGCTTGATGAAGAACAGTTCCGAAACCGTGTTTATATGGCAGCGGTGTGTCGCTGTTTCCCGGGAAAAAATCCCAAGGGTGGCGACCGGGTGCCCAGTAAGGATGAAGTGGCAAATTGCTCTGCCTGGTTAAATGCGGAACTGCAATTGTTAAAACCTAAATTGTTAATACCCGTGGGCAAGTTGGCTATTGCCCAGTTCATGACAATAAACAAACTGGATGGCATCGTTGGAAAAAAGCATCACCTGCAGCTGGAAGGATTTAAAACTGATATCATTCCATTACCGCATCCTTCAGGTGCGTCTACCTGGCATCGAACTGAACCGGGTAAGACATTGTTAACCAGAGCGTTGCGACACATAAAAAAACATCCAGCGTGGCAATCTCTACTGGATTAATAAGGAGCTATTTTTGAAACACTTATTATTGTCAGGTGTTTTTATAAGCTTGTTGCTGCTATCTGCTTGCCAGACTAATTCTGCAAAAAGTAATCATGTCGACTTACCCAGCAATGCCTATCTGGATGGTGGCGAATCTTCCGTTGGCATAATACTTTGTCATGGGCGCGGTAAATATCCTACCTGGTTAGTAGTAGATCCGTTGCGCAAAGGCATTCACGAGCAACTGGGTTACCACACATTATCCATACAGATGCCAGCGCGTGATATTAACTGGCGCGACTATGCTGATTTATTCCCTGAATCAGACAAACGAATTGCTGCAGCGATTAAATTTCTGCGAGAGGAAAAAGGTGTGAGCGAGATTTATCTGATGGGTCACAGTATGGGCAGTCGCATGGCGAGTTCGTTTCTTGCAAGCCACGCGGATGCAGACGTATCAGGATTGATCGCAGTGGGTATACGCAATAATGGTGGTGTGCCTTTAGATGGGGATGCAAACTTAAGGCGAGTGGAAATACCGGTACTGGATGTTTATGGCGATGGTGGAAATGGTAAAGATGCCATTCATGCCGAGCAACGATTTGATATGGTATCCGATCGCTATCAGCAAGTTCTGGTCGAGGGCGCGGATCATCAATTTATAAATCATGAAAAAGAATTGGTAGCAACCGTTGTAAACTGGCTAAATGCTCATAAACAGCAACCTGGCACAACATTAGCTCGAGACGGTGATGACTGTAAAAAACAAAAAAGTTGCTAAAAATCGCGAGTGAGGATCAAAACCCTGCTAAAACGTTATAAGCGAAAGCGTAGCACCATACCAAAGCAGCCTGTTTAATGAACCAATTTCTATTAGCTGTCTCTAATATCACCAGTGATAAGAAAATAAACAGGTTTCAATTAGATGTCGTTGCAACGATTACTGGAATACAGGTTGACTTTAACACTCGTGGTAACCTTGTTCGCAAGTGGATGCGCTACGCTCGACGGTCCTACAGAACCTCACGATCCATTCGAAAGCTACAACCGCGTAATCTATAACTTCAATCAGGAATTTGATAAGGCAATCGGAAAACCGGTGGCTGAATTTTACCGTGACGTTCTGCCGGCACCTGTAAACAAAGGAATGACTAATTTTTTCAGTAACATCGATGACGTTGCAGTGTTGGCAAATGGAATAATGCA
>NZ_CDLKIE010000389.1:0-5084 GCF_975902315.1 Kaarinaea lacus
ACTAATGGACACGGTGTCCGTGGGTTGTGCATCCAGCACCAGACTCACGGTGGCCGCGGTGGCATCTTCGGAAGTAATTAATCCGGCGGTGGGCGACACCGTGACGCCCGGTGTCGATTGCGGCACATCGTTATCCCGATTCGTTAACGAGACCGAATCAATGGTTATACCGTTGTAGCGTGTATCATTACTCTGCACGCTAAAGTCGACGCTATAAGCGATGGCGCCATCCACGTCCGCATCATCAACGCCGGTTACCGTCACGGTCTGCGGCGTATTCCAGTTACTCGTATTAAACTGCAAGCTACCTGGTGCCACGCTTCCTTCTGTGGTATCACTGCTGGTGACACTAATGGACACGGTGTCACTAGGTTGGGCATCCAGCACCAGGCTCACGGTCGCAGCAGCAGCATCTTCAGATGTAATCAATCCGGCCGTGGGCGAAACAGTCACACCCACCACTGGCGACCCTGAAGTATCGTTGTCCTGGTTAGTCACTGAAACTGGATTTACAGGAATACCAGCATAAATCGCATCATTGCTTAGCACCGTAAAATCAAGGGTAAACATGATGTCGCCATCCACTTCCTGATCATCAACACCGGTTACCGTCACCGTTTGAGGCGTATCCCAGTCATTGGTACCAAAAAATATTGCAGACGGCAAAACAGTACCCTCAGTGGCATCACTGCTGGTTATGTCTATACGTACCAAATTGCCCGGCTGAGTATTTAATACAATACTCACTTGCGCCGAAGTCATGTCTTCAGTTACTACAAGGCCACTGCCTGGCGCCACATTGACCGCCGGTGTTCCCGATGTCGGCGGAGGATTGGGCGATGGTGTTTGGCTTCCCCCATCATTATCAATATTAACTACTGTTAAGTCGGCTGGATCCAGTCCCGCGTAAACCGCGTCAATACTGGTTAACGGATGGATGTTAATGGTGTAATTCACATCACCGTCGACAGTATTATCATCAACACCCGTAATAATGACTGTCTGCGGGATCGACCAGGTATTCGGTGTAAATATCAGGAAATCCTGGTCGACGGTACCTTCGGAAATATTGGAACTGGAAATGGGTACTCTTACTTCTGATGTAGGCTGGACACTAAGCAACACGCCAAAAGAGGCTGTACCACCATCTTCCGTGGTAACAAGGTCTTCAGTGATTGCAACAACGACAGCTGGATCACCGGGAGCAGCGGAATCGCAAGCGGAAAGGACCAGCAACGGCAAAAGCAAAATACCGGCTTTAATGGGTGCCGGATAACTAACCTGCAGCACTCCGTGCCACAATTGAAAAATACGCGCCAATCCTTGCAACGAACTGCCCCCGATTACATGGTTCTCGTTATAACGTTGTGCTTCGTTTTATAACGAAAAATGTTTGAACACCCGTTCTCATCGTCCGCGTAGAACAACGCACCTGGTGCTCACCGCCCGATTTCTAACATTTCTAATAATGTTTTTAAGACAATAAATTCACACCACTTGAATGAATTCTATTGCGAATTTGTTGCAATCACAAATAGTAAAATTGATTTCAGCACTTATTACGGGAAATTCAGCGAATCCGTTACGCGAACTGAACATCTTGTCAGACTTTAACTGACACAATCTATCTCTCTCCATCACTTGACGAATTCAGGGACATAATCTCCGCCAAACTCGATGCCGGCAATGGTGGCCTGCCGCACTGGTTTTAGCTTAACGAGGGTCCTGGATAAAATAGTTTCGCTGGGCAATAAATCCGGTAGCAATCCCCCTGTATAGTGTGCGTATTTTTGCTAACATATTAACTATCGGCCTTAACCGCACTTCACTAGCCATCTTTAACTAATTGTTATTTAATGTTATTTACAGCCAATACCGACTCTACGCCTGTTTACTACACTATTATTTTCAAATAACTGGAATCTTTGTGTCTTTTTAACCTTAACCCGTAATTTTGCATTTAATGACCTGACGACAAAGTCTGCCAGTGAATAATTAACATGATGATAAGTAGCAAATCTCTCTTCTGTACGGCTGGACTGGTGCTCAGTTTGTTTATAACAGTTTATCCAGCATGGGCTAAAACCGTCACACCTCCCCAGGACCCAGGTCAGTCGATTACGTACTGGAAACCGCAAGTGATTTCCGCACAACAGGATGAAGCGGTAGCACTGGCGCACTCCGTCTTTAAAGTATTACTGCGTACCTGGGACACTGCGCGCGTGGAGCCTGACTTATATGTGGTAAATTCATCGGCAGGCCCATGGGCAGCATCACTGGCGGACGGCAATATCCTGCTGAGCCGTAATGCCATCGATATATGTATACGCTATGGCAAACAACATGCTGAACACCTGCTGGCATTTATACTGGGGCATGAACTGGCGCACCAGCGAGCGGAAGATTTGTGGCATCAAAAGTTCCTGCGACTCGCAGGTAGCCAGGCACCCGAAATACAGCAACAATTGCTGAAAGATTTAAAAATCAATCCCGACACCATTTCTCAGCTGGAGCAACGCGAAGCACAGGCTGATCATGATGGTCTGTTGATCATGGCTAGCGTTGGTTATGATCCGTTCCATGTCGTGGACCAAAAGGATTTTTTTACTACCTGGGTGGAAAACCTCTGGGATGTTTCCTGCGCCAGTCAGAAACTGGATTCCACCATTACATCAGCCTGTAGAAAAGCGCGCTCCCGCGCCTTAAGAACCCGCACGCAACTCACCACAGTGGCCGCGCAGAATTCATTATTCGAGATGGGTATGCAGCATTATGTTGCCGCCAGCTACGAACAGGCACGGGAATATTTCAACGCATTTGGCAAGGACTACCCCAGCCAGGCGGTATTTGCCAACATCGGATTAACCTACCTGCAAGAGGCCATCGATATCGAGCACCAGATCACGACACTGGACAGCAGGCGCATCAGGTTTATTTATCCGATCATGTTGTCGCAAAGTCCGCTGGCAGCAAACAGCACAACAACGCTGGCCCAAAACAAGCGGGGTGCCGTTGACGTATTTATAACGCAACTTAAAGAAAAAAAGCATCAATATATTGAATCCGCCATCACCCAGTTTGAAAAAGCCATTCGCCTGCAGCCAGACCAGCGTGACAGTTATATCCTGCTGGCAACCAGCTATCTTGTCGATGACAATACTTTTATGACTCGCGGCATAATGCAGGGAAAATACACCCCCAAATTTGGCAAAGACGCTGCAGCACAAATGTTACTGGCAATTACCAGTTACAAGGAAAACCATCCTGATGCCGCGATCAACAAACTGACCAGTGCCTTGAATAGTGTTTCACAACATCCTGATTCAGTGCTGTCCGCCGACAGTCTGCAATATGCTTTAACTCACAACCTGGCTAACATAGAAAAACAACAGGGTGGCGCTCGTGCCGCACAACAGGCCTGGAAGAAACTGGCCGCCAGGGCGAAACAAAACGGTAACAGTTATCTGTTTCAACTGGCGGTAGCTAACATCAATCAGAATGCACTACCCAAAGCCAGCAAATCGCCAACAACCAGTAGTGATACAATCCTGGGCAGCAAATACAAAACCAGTAAAAAGACGCAAAAAGTCAGTGAGCTCTGGTTTGAGGGTGACAGATACCAGGTTGTTCGCACAGAACAAGGCACCCGCCTGGTGATTGATGAAAAAGACTACCTTATTGCAGCATCCAATGTACCGACTAAAACCAATGGAAAGTCCATTAATATTGGCGATACGGCGGATCGAGCACTGGTTTACTTTGGGCTGCCATCACGGCGAATACACTTAACCAGCGGAGAATACCTGGCGTACGATTCACTGGCACTGGCCATTCACGTAGTGAATCACCGCATTGCGGGATGGTTTTCGTATCGCAATCCAAAGCCTTAACCACAGGGTGAATAATTTTTACGACTAAGCAGTACGGAGCATGCATAGCTCAACATCAATAGAAAATAATAGTGGTCAGGATAGCGTTACACTGGCGCGTGATGCGGCAAGTGGGAATAGTAATGCCCGAAAACAAATCAACGAACTCGTACACCCTATTATTTGCTATCAAACCGACAGGTTTTGTAAACGATTTTGTGCTGAGAACAAATTCTTATACCGCTGCACCCTACCCTCTTCATGGGGAAATGCACCAAACGATGCATTGCTGTGTGAATGGGGAAATGCCAGTTACACCTGGATGCTCAATGATTTAACCAACGAGAAACGGCTGCAGCAATTTGAAGGCAAGAATGGCGCTCGCTTACAGGACTATCTATACCGCATAGCGAACTCATTACCATTTTACGAGCGCTGGAAAGACTGGCGTTTCGGTCGGCGCGTCAATGTTCCTGAGTATGTGAAAGAAATTGATCCGCACGCAGCAAAAATTTATTTTGCCTTGCGCCGCGGCGAATCCCTCGCCCTGATTGCCCAGAACCTGCAACTGGCCGAACAGAGGGTCGACGATGTTGCCCAAAAAATCGTAATTAGTTTAACCAGGCGTAATCGTTTATACCTGCTCAATCCCGAACGTGAACACTCGCTCAGTGAATCCGGTCAACAGGACAACGATTCGGCGCATGAGCCCGGCGTCGATACCGACTTGCCCAGCCACGATCCGGACCCGGAAACCCTTGAACGCAGCGAACATCTACACGAGGCCTGGCAACAATTAACGCCTGTGGAACAATTTGTCCTGGAAGCACTGGTCATTGATGAACAGGATGCCAATGACGTATTAACTGCATTGAAAACACTCAAAATTCAGATCAAAAAAAACGTACCGGCAGAACAAACCGATCGACAGCAATTATATTACTTTCGACGCAAGACACTCGCAAAACTGGCAGAAATCATGGGAAACGAATAATGTTTTTAACTTATATACAAAAGAAAATATGCACTATTTTTTCAAATATCATTCACTACGGTGTCTCCTTCTTTTATAGCAGACGATTAACAACATGATCTATTAACGTGACTATTTGAGATTAATCAATGGAAAACCAGCATCCCAGCGCAGAGCAGTTATGTAGCTACATGGAGTCCCCTGAATCCAGAACGCATGGTGATATTCGACGTCATTTGATG
>NZ_CDLKIE010000390.1:0-4880 GCF_975902315.1 Kaarinaea lacus
CGTTTCTGCACAGTGAAACTGCTTGAGTCCCGCATTACTGATGATTTCGCTGAGGGTCACCTGCGGTCTATCCTGGCAAAAAGCATAAGGTAAATGAAATTGCTCATCGTATTCCGTCATGCAGGTTACGGAAACTGGATTAAAATCATCGCGCGCAAAATCAGCAAACTTTTCACTACTCAGCGCTGCAGTTAGCTGGCGTGCACGATCTTTTCTGAAGTTGAAAAAAATGACAGTATCATCGTGATCAATAGAGCATTCATCAGCAACTCTGGTAGGCAGTATAAATTCATCGGACGTGTCATTTTGATAGGCTTTGTCAATGGCTTGTGCTGCTGAACTTGCTTCCAGCTGCGCTTGTCCTTTCACTATCGCACGCCAGGCTTTCTCGGTTCGATCCCAGCGCCGATCCCGATCCATCGCGTAATAGCGCCCCATCACACTCACGATTTTACCACCAGCCTTTTCTAACGCAGCCTCAAGCTCCGGTAAAAACAGTTTCGCTGACTTTGGTGGAGTATCGCGACCATCGGTTATCATATGGACCAAAGGTTTAGCTTCCTGACGCCGGCACAATTCAATAAGCGCCAACAGGTGATTAATATGACTATGCACACCACCATCAGAAACCAGACCGATCAAATGTACCGGCCTGTTATTACGTTTTGCTTTATCGATCGCCTCCAGGAACACCTGGTTTTCATAAAATTTTCCGTTTTCTACAGCGTCATCGATCGTTACCAGATCCTGGCGAATCACCTGTCCGCAACCCAGGGTAAGATGACCCACTTCCGAATTTCCCATTTGGCCATCAGGTAATCCCACGGCATGCCCGGAGGCCTGCAAGGAGGTCATGGGGTAGCGTGAAAAATAGTCGTCAAGATGTGGAGTATGGGCTTGAAGCACAGCGTTGTGATCCGGGCTTGGATTAATACCAAATCCATCCAGAATAATTAACAATACCGGTCTACGTGTAGAAATATTCTTATTAATCATTTAGTTAAAATCCATTACTTCTTGTTTGGCTGGCTGTCTATGCAAGCGATTAGACATCAGGCAGGTGAATTAGTTATCGGAAAATCAGTTCATATCTTAAAAATTTTAACGTCTCAACATGTAAGATTTGTGACATATTTTTATAGTGAATGCCGCGGTTTACATTGATGCGCCGCAATTAAATCACAAAATAAAATGCAATTTTTATGGCAGGAAATCGAGGGGATAAGTGATTTCGAATGGATCTGAATTTTTACTCTCAAAGTTCATGTTTTTTATGTAATCGACCAATTCCTCTTCCAGGCTGGTTGAATTCAGGTCGCTGGACATTATCTCAGCACGATCAACTTTTCCACTTGGTGCTATTGTCAATTCAAACACGACACGCCCTTTTAAATTTTTATCCTGTTCGTAAGCTCGTAAATACAAGTTATTGATTCTGGATCTATGACGAATAAATACGTTATGAATTTCCCGATAGCTACGTTGTTTCTTTTCCTCACTGCCAGTGGGAGACTTTGCGTTAGCCGTTTGTGTTACTGGTTTAGGTTGACCACTCTCAGATTTCTCAGCGTTTGCACCTGTTGCCGCCTTTTCTCTCAGAGCAGGACTCGACTCAGCGACTATAGTTTGTGGTTGTACAGTACTGGTCGCTGAATCCAAATTCACACCCCCTGAAGGAACGTCTGTTCTCGGCGCGGAAGTCGTTGGAGCAACCTGGCTGCCCTGGGATTCTGCGCGACTCGTTCCACCCTCTAATGAGTTTACTCTTGCATCGCCACGCGCATTCGTTGACAGTGCAGTGGACGGTTTTGCCTTAATGGCTGAAGACTGATTGGGATTAACCGTCAATGCCAGTTTGTCCACCACTTTTTCCTTATTGTTTGAATTTGCCTGGCTGCGCTCGACGGCCGCCATAGTTCTCTCCAGTGCTGGATCAGTTTTTTCTGCTGTGCTGGCTTTGGGGGGTATAAAGTCGATGGGAAATGCAACGGTAAAGGGCTTGCTACCTTTCGCGCAGAAATTGATTTGCTTGATACGTCCAACGATCTTTGCCTCAAATTGAGGTTCATTTAATGTACTGGTCGTTCGCTTGACAAGCCGGGTAACACGACCGAGAGGATCGATATCTATTTCATATTCAACTTTGCCCTTTATATCTGGATTTTTTCCGAGGGCTTGATTATAAATAGCAAATATCTCGTCTTTATGTTGATCGAACACCAACGCAACATCATCTTTGGTTCTATCAAGCTTTTTATCCCTGGTTTCAATGTTCTTACAAATTGTTTGTGTTGGCTGCGACATCCTTGCAGTTTTAGCCGGAGTTTTTGCGGTCTGACGCTGTTTTTGTTTTTGGGCTTGCGCTAACTGAGCTTTACGACTACGTACAACGATTCGATATTTCTTCGGACCGACTTCTCGAGCATTTGGATGAAATGGCAATACATATTTCTCGAAATATTCCCTGGATTTTACGTAGGCATCATGGTGCTGTTCATCATCCAGCTTGCGCAACGCTGAACGTGCAGTTTGTTTACCTTCCCTTGCCAGACCGCCTAGTTCCCTGGTACCCGCGTAAGCCATGCTCCATGCATAAGCCTCAAAATAATCCTGAGTAACTCCCTGACCATAATAATACAGCTCACCGAGACGCTTTTGAGCTTTAACAAAACCTTGCTGAGCATCTTCAGTCAACATTGCAACAGCTTTAGCATTATCCTGGGGAAATCCTTCCCCTTTTAGTAACCGCTGACTGTAGAGAAACCTTGCCTGTTTGTTACCCTTGCCGGCAATCTCCTGCAACACTTCCAGCGATTCATTGAGGTTTACAACTTTGCCAGTATCCAGTTTAAACAAACCTTCAAGTTTGGGTTTGGCCTTTTTATTACCGTTTTCCAAAGCCTTTTGTAACCAGTCATAGGCTTTATCGTAATCTTTAGGAATATTATGCTTACCATCAAAATAAAGCGAACCAAGGCGATACTGTGCATCGGTAAAGTTTTGCGAAGCTGCTTTTTCATACCAATACATTGCAGCATTGACATCTTTCTCCACACCTTCACCGTTAAAATATAATTGCCCCAACAGCATTTGCGCTTCTGGCTTACCATCAGTGGCAGCGATCAATGCTTCGTAGCGGGCTTTTTCATAATTACCCAGCAAATAAGCCTTGGTTGCCTCGTTAAAATCAGCCCGCACGGAAAAACAGGCAATTATACCTAGTGAAAAAATCAGGCTACGACTAATACGACGTTGCATACATCATCCAACGAGCAATTCAGGATCAATAGTATCCAGGATTGTTTTACGAATCAGTTCCCTCAACCAGAAATCATAAAAATCTATTGGATTATAGTTATCGGTTAGAATAATTGCAGGTGTGCCGGCAGGAAAGTGGTATTGAGCCCCCATACTGGACCGAATGGTTTTCTCAAAGGATGGGTGAATAGTAAATATCTTATCATCAACAGCTTGAAAGTCTCGCGGCTTTCCTTGATAGGCAATAAATATAACATTCCCTACGCCATTTGATTCCTGCACCTTGAATGCCGGATAAATTTCCACCTGATCGAACTCCTGCTCCAGGGTTTTGAGAACAGAAGCGGTCATAAAATTTTCCCCAACCAGGTTGCCAATGATGTTAATGGCCAATACACCTTCCGGTTTTAAGCGCGCTTTTGCCGAAGCCAGCGCCTCCTGGCTTAGCAGGTGGGCAGGTGTAAGATCACCATTGAATGCATCCATAACAAGAAAATCATACTGCTTTTTAGAACTAGTCAAATAATACCGGCCATCCTCGGCGATGACTGTACCTTTACTGTTGAAATTAAAATACTCCTGCGCCAGTTGAATCACCTTCTGGTCGATATCAACAACATCACAGGTAACACCATTTTGTTCGTACCAGCTTGGAACCAAACCTGCCCCTACACCAATAATCAGACAGTCGGTGCCTGTTGGATGCAGCATATACGGAATAAACTGCAGATAATAATTGTAATAGTAGATCGATAAGCCGTTTTTCATATCCATACCACCCTGAATCAGGCTATCAATCATCATAAACCGCGAATGTGAATCAGACGTTTTGCTGTCAACAACTTTTAAAGTGCCATAGAAGGTTTCGAAATGAGCCACTTTGCTCAATTCACTTCCATCCGGTAGAATTTTCGAAGTAAATTCGTGGGGGTGGTATAACAATAAAGGCAGGATAAAAGCCGCCACGGTTGCCCATTGCCGTTTAAAAAACACGAAATAGCCAATGGATAAAGCAATTAGCATAATTCCCGTCACCAGGAATATTTTATCCACGCCAAGCAGAGCAACTAAAATAAAACCGGTAACAATAGTACCCACCGTACTGCCAATAGTAGACAGGGCGTACAGCCCACCAACTACAGCGCCAAGGTTCCGTAACTGGGATGCTGCAATTTTTACCAGATAGGGTGACACGCATCCCAATAAAAACAATGCCGGACCAAACAGGATAAAAGTACTGGTAAATGCCCCACCCCTTAATCCAAGTGGTACACACATTTTAAGCACCGGAGCCTGAAGTACCGGTACAAGTAAAGTTAAAATACCGGCAACCATAATTATGATGTACAGATATTTTGGCGAAGAATAGCGATCTGCCAGATACCCGCCAAATCCATATCCCAGGGCTAGCGCTACCAGTGTCACGGCAATCAATGATGTCCATACAAACAGGCTAACCCCAAAGAATGGGCCAACAACTCGGGAACCCATAACCTCTATCACCATCACCAGGGCGCCACATATAACTGCCGTTAATAGAATATAAAATACGAACGCTTTACTTTGATCTTGCTGCACCGGCATTATGACCACCTATGAATTGATTCTTCGATATACAATGA
>NZ_CDLKIE010000391.1:0-2796 GCF_975902315.1 Kaarinaea lacus
AATACTCATTCTCCGGTGTGCCTTTAGGTAGTTATCATATCCAGGCAGGATCAGACCTGGATAAAGATGGCGTGCTCTGCGAAACCGGAGACGCCTGTGGCGCGTTCCCAACCCAGGATATAATCTCCCAGCATATTATTATTGATGGCAGTACAACCTCCCTCAACGGCTTGGATTTTACGACCGGATTTAGTGTAAATTTGGTAAACCCATAAACTTTTCCACGCTAGTCCGGTTTAATAGAGTTTCAATCGCAAACCTGGCAGGCTTTAATTTTGATTAACTATGATGATTAAGGGTACAGGGCACTTAATTGTGCTGACATTATTAATTGTATTATCAGCATGTTTTGCTGAACCTGCTATACAGGACGAAAATGATCCTTCGCAGTCCGCAAAATCAACGAAATTAGCAAAGCTGGAAACACTACGCATGTCATCACAATGTGGCTCCTCGATAGCGACGCAATGGATCTCCCACCCGCAACAGCTGGAAAAGCTGTTGCAAGCTGCTCAAGGTATGATGATTTCAGCGTCGCCTGCGGCGATACCGGAAATAGATTTTTCTCGGTATGGCGTATTACTTCTGTCAATGGGTCAACAGCGTACGGGAGGTTATGCCATTCGCCTGGCCCGGGAAGAAATGCGTATTACTGGCGCAGAGGCAGAAGTCAGTGTGCAGTGGCAGGAGCCGGAGCCCGGAATGATGGTCACCCAGGTGATTACTCACCCCTGTATTTTTATCAAGATGCCACTCGGCGAATACCAGCAGATTCGAGCAGTTGACCAGCAGCAAAAAGTAAGAGCAGAAATTACGATTAACTGACGCTGTTACTGTTTATGGGCTAAAAATACTGACCCCAGTCATATTTGGTATCACCAATTACCAGAAAGTGCGGATTCAACAGGGAGTCCTTGGTGTTGTAACGCATGGGCTGCATGGAAAGCTCAACAATTTTACCGCCGGCATTTTCTACAATACATTGCGCAGCTGCGGTATCCCATTCGGAAGTAGGACCCAGTCGCGGGTAAATATCCACTTTTCCTTCTGCGACCAGGCAGGATTTTAACGAACTGCCCATGCTGATAATTTCGTAATCGCCTATTTTTTCCAGGAACGCTTTGAGTGAATCGCCGCGATGTGATCGACTACCCGCGACCAGCGTATGGCTGGTTTCCTTTGCACGCGTGGATAGCGTTACAACTGGTTTATCGGGGACTTTTTTATAAGCACCGCTATTTTGTGTGGCGTAATAACAAACGCCGGTAACGGGGGTATGAATGACGCCAAGTACCGGTTTATGGTCTTCAATCAATGCGATGTTAACGGTAAATTCACCGTTTCGTTTTACAAACTCCCGGGTACCGTCCAGTGGGTCCACCAACCAGTAGGTATGCCACTGTTGGCGGGTTGCGAAAGGAATATCGATAGATTCTTCCGATAAAATCGGGATTTCCGGAGTTAGCCTTGCCAGGCCATTGGTAATGACGTGGTGAGCCGCCAGGTCAGCTTCAGTAAGCGGTGTATTGTCATCTTTACTGGTAACATCAAATTCTGTGTTGTATATCTGCAGAATTTTTTCACTGGCCAGCTGCGCGATATTTCTGACTTCCTGGCACAAATGTTCAAGATCTGTGGGCATAGATTTATTTGCTGCTATATAACCGGTTTTTTAATAGATACAGGGCTGCAATACTTCGCGCCTCAGTGAATTCATTATTACTAACTAAATCATCCAACTTATTCAGGTCCCAGTAAAGTACTTCTATGGCCTCTGGCTCATCTCCTTCCAGTTTTTGTTGATACAGGTCAGTTGCATGCACGATGTGGGTTTGATGACTCAGGTAGCCGGGTGATACCGAGACGCTTTTCATAAGCTCGAGTTTTCTCGCGCCGTAGCCGGTTTCTTCCATAATTTCCCGGTTTGCTGACGCTATGAGTGATTCGCCCTCCTCTACACGCCCTTTGGGAAATGCAATTTCATAGCGCTGGATGCCAGCGCAATACTCTCGAATCAGGATGATCGTGGTGTCATCCAGTTGCGGCACGATCAGAACGGCGCCTGCCGGTGGACTATAAATTCGTTCATATTCCACTTCATTTCCATTTTCGAACTGCAAGTGCAGTTGTTCAATGGTGAACACTCGGGTTTTCGCCAGTGTCTTTTTGGCTAAGAGTTTAGGCAATTTTTTCATGGGTAAGCATAACTGACGCTGGATGAATCGTTGATATTAGCCTGAAATGCTATACAGGTCATAGGTTTTACGCTTTTAAAATTTCACGAGCGACAACGTATAAGCGAATTAAAACTGCTATAAATGCCGTAATAATAGACAAAAACAAAAAAAATGCCTAAAAACACTGAAAAAATAGGTGCGAAAAAGTTTTACTTACTGTAAATTTCGGCTACTTTATTAAGATAGTTTTATTCATGTCATGAATGTAACGGGAGGTTCCGAATGGCAGCAAAACCAAAGAGAGCAAAGAAGAAAGCAGCAGCACCAGCAGCAAAGATCAAATCCATTAAGGAAAAGTACACTAAAACCCAAATTCTGAATCAGATCTCTGAAGAAACTGAACTGAGCAGAAAGCAAGTCGCCAGTGTATTTGATTCGTTGGAAACTATTATCAACGGCCACATCAAAAAGACAGGTTGCGGTGAATTTACCTTACCTGGTTTGTTGAAAATCAAAACCAGAAAAATTCCTGCTCGTAAGGCGAAGAAAAACGTTCCAAATCCTTTCCGTCCGGGCGAACTCATGGATGTCGCAGCAAAACCAAAGAGAGCAAAGAAGA
>NZ_CDLKIE010000392.1:0-5884 GCF_975902315.1 Kaarinaea lacus
GTCGAAGGAACGTGCTGGTACTACCGCGGAATTTTTCCAGGGTGCACTGGAATTACCACCGGAAGCAATCTCCTACGAAGGCATGGGTGATACCAAACCGGTTGCCAGTAATGCGAGTGAAACGGGCAGGGCACAGAACCGTCGCGTGGAAGTACAGGTATGGTATGACGAAGTCAGCGAACAGCTTGTCGAGCGCAAAGTGGAGGTGGACCAGGAAGTTAAACGCATCATGGTCTGCCGCGTGGAAACATTGTGTAAGCTGCGCTTCAAAGAAGGACATTCACGGCGTGCCAAGCTGAAGAACCTGGTGCCGCCGTTCCACTATGATGAAGGTGTCAGTGAAATTCCAGCGCAATACCTGCAGCAGTTAAAACAGGCGCTGCAAAACCTGTCCAGCAAGGACAACGTGCAAATGCGCTTCATTGCTTACACGGATAACATCCCATTGACCGGTAGAGACGCGCGTATTTACGGTGATCATGTGGGAATATCCAAAGCCAATGCACGACGCGTTGCCATCGCGATACAGGAAGCTTTAGCTTTACCGAACGAAGCTATTGCCAGTACCGGCCGTGGTGCCAGCAGTCCTATTGCTTCCAATAATTCGGAAAAAGGCCGTACCCTGAACCGTCGCATTGAAGTCGAGTTCTGGCATGACGATCCACTGGAAGACCTGCCCGATGAGCCGCAAATTTGCCCGGAGGCTTCCGCGGCCGAAACCGTGGAGCGAATCTATAATCCGCCGGAAGGTGACATCAAGCCGATTTACTTTGAAAACGGTCAGGCCGTGATTCCGGATGGTTACACCAAAATCCTGCAGCGGGCCATGAATGATATCAGCGACAAGGGTAACGTGCGCTTGCGGTTTATCGGCTATACCAGCAACAAACGTCTCAGTCGCCGCACCGCCATGGTTTATGGCGATGATATTGGCCTGTCCACGTCGCGTGCCCGCCGTGCCATGGAAGCCATCAAAACACAAATGGCATTAAGTGATGCACAGGCCGAGTTTGAAGGCCGGGGTTATGTGCAATCCCATGACGTGGTCAATACCGGGTTTGTTGAGCTGGATCGTTCCAAGGTGGAAGTGCAGGTGGTTTATGACGAGCTGGCCCTGCTGGATGAAACCGAAGGTGTATCTATCAAGCGCATCACCCGTGACGTGGAAACCAAGAATCCCTTTGCGTTGAACCTGATGCGTATTTCCGTTGACGGTCAACCGGTTAATGACCCCAACAAGAACATCCCGGATGTACAGCGTTGTACCGACGTGGCACTGGATCAGGCACAGGTCCGCTTCAAGTTTGACGACCTGAATATTAAGCCACGCCTGAATGTAACGGCCTGGCCCAATGTCATTAGTTACTATGATGGCGCGGATACCGAGTTTGTCGAAAACCAGGCGCACTTCAAGCTCTACACTAATTATCCGAGCTTTATTGAGAAAGCCGAAATTCGCCTGTTTAACGCCGCGCAGTCCACGCGCGATGAACCGGTTGCGGTAGTGCCTGTGGATGAGCATGGCACAGCACAATGGCAGTATGGCTTTGACGATTATTCCGCGCCACGCCTGCAATTGAAATTCGTGCTGCGTGTCTATGACAAGCAGGGCAACTTTGATGAAACCGCTGAACAAACCCTGTGGGTCGTAGATACATTGCAGGTAGATAACAGTGAGCGTGATCCCGATAAGGAATTACTGGTCGGATACGGCGAGAACCGCCTGGCGCTCAACAACATACCATTGCAGGGCGGTGTGGTGAGCGTATATGGAGAACAGGTACCGCAAGGCCATAAAGTCTGGTTTGCCGGTCGTGAACTGCCAGTCAGTGGCAAGCTTGAATCCGACGAAAATGCTGCCGGCAAGTTTGGTGGTGAATTCATTGTTCCACCGGGCTTGCATACCGTTGAAGTGGCGATTACCGATGACGACGGAAACGGCAATGTTTACCAGCGCGATCTTGAGTTACCGGGCAGCGACTGGTTCTACGTGGGTATTGCGGATATAACCGCCGCCCAGGATGATACCAGCGGTCCTGCCGCACTGGTGACCGGAAACGATTCGGATTACAGCAGCGAATTCAATGTCGATGGCCGCCTGGCATTCTATGCCAAAGGCCGTTTTGCTAATGACTCAGTATTGACCATGAGCGCGGATACCCGTGAAGGTGAGATTGGTGAACTGTTCTCGAACTTTATGGACAAGTCGCCGGATGCACTGTTCCGTCGTATCGATCCCGACTATTACTACCCCACCTTCGGTGATGACAGCACCCTTGAGGAAGATGCACCGACCCACGGCAAGTTTTATGTGAAATGGCAGAAAGACAGAAACTACGGCATGTGGGGTAACTTTGATATTGCCTACATGGATAACAGTCTTGCCCATGTAGACCGTGGCCTCTACGGTGCCAATATCAACTATGAGAGTGAATCAGCAACCGCGTTTGGCGAGAAGCAATTTGCGATCAACCTGTTTGCCGCGGAGCCGGGCACATTAGCGGGACGGGATGAATTCCTCGGTACCGGCGGATCGCTTTATTACCTGCGGCGCCAGGATATACTCACCGGTTCCGATCGAGTGCGCATCGAAGTTCGTGATGCCGTTTCCGGGCTGGTCGTGGGCGTGAAGAACCTGACCTATGGCCTGGATTACGATATCGACTATATCCAGGGTCGCATCATGTTGAGTGAGCCTCTGTCCGCATCGGCGGCTTCGGGCACCCTGGTGGATAGTCGTGACTTTGGCGGTAACGATGTCTACCTGGTAGTGCGTTACGAATACACGCCGGGCTTTGATGAGCTTGACGATATTACCACCGGTGGCCGTATTCACTACTGGTTTAACAGCATGGTGAAACTCGGTATGACGGCCGAAGAGCAGGAATACAACGGTGGCGAAACCAGTCTGACGGCCTTTGATTTGACGATCCGGAAGAATGCCGGCACCTGGCTCAAGTACGAACAGTCCCAAAGTCAGGGTCCGGTGTCGTCAACATTACTATCCAATGATGGTGGATATGAATTTAACCAGATCGCACTGCCGCCGGGTACCGATATCAAGGCCACGGGACGGCGTGTGGATGCCAGTGTTCGCCTGCAAGATTTTATCAGTGGCTTTAAAGGTACGTTCAGTATTTACAATCAACAACTGGATGCTGGATACGCGGCGCCCGGACTGATTGCCAATACCGATACCACGACGACCGGCGGTATGTTGCAAATTCCCGTGTTCGAATCCATCGATGTGAAAGTCAAAGCAGATTCCAGAGATCAGGAAAACTCACTGAAAACCGAAGCCGTTGAACTGGATGTCGACTACCTGATGAATAAATACTGGAGTTTCGGAGTAGGACTGCGTAATGACAAGCGCACCGATAATTCACCCACTGTACCACTGACCCAGCAACAGGGTAAGCGCTCCGATGCTGCACTGAGAGCGACTTATAACTCTCGTGAAAACTGGCTGGCCTATGGTTATGTGCAGGATACTGTCGATGTCTCCGGTAACCGTGAAGATAACAGCCGCGTAGGCGTTGGTGGTGACTATCGTTTCACGGATCGATTCAAACTGGATGGTGAATTGTCGGCGGGTGATCTGGGTCCAGCGCTGAGACTTGGCACTAATTACCAGATGACGGATGCCACCGATCTTTATACCAGTTATGCGCTGGAAGATGAACGTACCGACAATGGTGTCAAGGCCCGTAAAGGCAATTTTGCCACAGGATTCAAGACGCGTTACTCCGACAGTGCCAGTATCTACATGGAAGAGCGTTATACACACGGCGATGTACCCACCGGATTGACCCATGCCATGGGATTTGACCTGGCGGTGAATGACAAACTGAATTTCGGTGGTGATATCGATATCGGATCACTCTTCAATAATTATACCGGCGCGGAAACCAAACGTAAGGCCATGGGTATCCGAGTAGGCTATAAATTTAGTGCGTTCACCTATGCCGGTGCCCTGGAATACCGTATCGACGAAACGGAACAACCGGATACCGCCCTGAGCAAACGTACCACATGGTTAATGAAGAATAATATCAAGTATAAAGTGAGTGCAGACTGGCGCCTGATCGGTAAGCTGAACCTGTCACAAAGTGAAAGTTCACTGGGTGATTTTTACGACGGTAACTTTACCGAAGCCATTGTAGGGTATGCATTCCGTCCGGTGAGTAATGATGCGTTGAATGCCCTGTTTAAGTATACCTACTTCTATAACATGCCAACCACGGATCAGGTAACGCTGAATAATAGTGCCGCCCAGTATATCCAGAAGAGTCACATTTTATCGGTCGACGCCATGTATGATGTCACCAGCCGTTGGACCATCGGTGGTAAATACGCTCATCGTCTTGGTCAATTGAGCCTGGATCGGGAAAATCCGGAATTTTTCGATAGCAGTGCTTCACTGTATATCCTGAGAGCCGACTGGCATTTCACCCATCGATGGGATGCTTTACTGGAAGGTCGTTTACTGGATATTCCGGAAGCGGGTGATAGTCGCAGTGGTATACTGGTGGCTATCTATCGTCACTTTGGTAAGCAAATCAAAGCCGGTGTTGGCTATAACTTTACCGACTTCTCCGATGATCTGACGGATCTTGATTACGACAGCCATGGATTATTTGTCAACGTGCTTGGTAAGTTCTAACAGGGTAAAGTTAGTTTCAACAGATCACCTGTCGTTACGGGTGTGGCCAACATTCGTTTAAATGACCAACCAGGCTCTCCTGATAATTTTTGTGGCTAGAAATTACTGTATGTGTTCGTATCAGAAAAATATACCAGTGAAATAAAATGATTACTTCCGGGTTAATTATAAAAGGGCCAGCAAGTACTGGCCCTTTGTTGGAGCCACAATTAAGTGTTTATTTGACCGGGAGTAGCGGGCATTGGAAAAATACTTCACCTGGAGTGATTACCAGGTAGCCCATTTCCTCGTTGTACTTGATCTCGTCTTCAGATTTTACGACCGGCGCAAAACCGCCATAGGCAATGAAACCAGCCTGTGTCCATGCAACGGTATGCAGATACCAGCGTCCGCCATTGTATTTTGGGTTACCGGGTGCTGCTTCCGAGACTGGTAGTTGAACGGCATTGGGATTATTGAAGTTGGTGATGACATATAGATTGTCGAAAGACTGTAAATTGTTGCCATTGGGTGCCGGCAGCGATGTAGTACCTTTGGTTCCCCAGACTTCACCATCACCATACAACGCAGGCATAAAGGTTGGTTGGCCTGGATCTGCATTGACCAGCTGCGTCACTAACAGTAGCAGGCCGCCGGTAAATAGAGCTTTTGATTTACGCATTTTATCATCTCCTCTGTTGGAATTAATTCCCTAATAATTCCCATTTCTTATTAGGTATTCAGAATAATGCGAATCAGATGTAACGGCGCGCTCACGTATTTATCACGAAATTGTCACTTTTTGTTTTGGTGATGGGAGCGTCGAGAATATGGCGCGTTGGAAATAGTCCTGCGTGTGCAGTATGAGAAAGGGGTAGAAAGTAGTTCTCTAGCTATTAACAGGCAGAAGTTGAGAAAAGGAAAAGCAGCGAATCATAACATAGTACGAAGCGTAGCAACCTGTTGCATCGCAACGCCTGACACTATATTAGTGGGATATTATTTTTGGATAACGCTGATGATATTTTGTAGTTCTCAGCAAAGCGTAATTCATCGGCATGTTTCTCCAACATTCTAAGATTGTGCATCAGAACATATTCTTCAAAATTTGAGGCGCGCTTAGCTTTGCTAATATTTTCTTGAATCATGCGAGCCTGGGTACGTCGAATGGTTTGCCTGGCCCATTGATAAAGTTGTCCGTTGAATTCAAATTCCTTGAGCGCCATTTTTTCATATAAAATA
>NZ_CDLKIE010000393.1:0-5948 GCF_975902315.1 Kaarinaea lacus
AGGTACGGCACTGTCGGTCTGCGCTCTCACCGTGGGGATAGCAGCTGATGACTGTGTACACTTTGCTGGCGTTAATATTTTCTGCGCCGACTTTCATTTCCAGGATGCGTCCACCCCGTGTCGATAGGGGTACTGAGTTGGGTGCGGATTCAAGATCCAGCACAAAGTGCATATTGCTGGAGAAACCCATCCACCAGCCACCCTGGTGACGGAATGGATGCGGATCAAAGATACCTTCTAAAAAGCCTTCGTAACGCCCGCGCAGCAATCCGCCGGTGTAGTCCATTAATGAGGCGGCGGGAACAATGGGTATATAGTTATACAGCTCACCCACGGTAATCGCACCATCAGCCAACTCGCCGTTTTCAGGTAATCCATCCAGCGGTGTGCCTTTGCCCAGGATAGGAATGTCATAACGGAAGCCATTGGTAATACCGAAGGCATTATCATCGGTCAGGCCTACCTGTTTACCCGCATACAAGGCAGCATCGCCAATGAAGTTGTTCATGTAGTCACCGATAACATCTCGGCGCTCCAGGGTGACTTCGGTATATCCGACGACTTCATCCAGCGATGTACAAAGCTTGTGGCCTTTGCCAAAGGGAAAGCCACCCGGGCCGTACATGACGCACTTTTCTTTACCACCGGGATTGGCCGGACGCAGATCCAGAAAAGGGGCGCTGGCTTCTGCAACCATTTCGGCAACAGCAGGGTCATCTGGCACTTCGTCGGTCATTTCCAGTAACTGGAATTTGAAATCACCCACTTTGCCGCTCACATCATCAACACTGAGATCAAGACGGCCCAGATAAGAGTCTTCGCCCGACTCGATAATCAGGGTCTTTTCACCATTGGCACGGGTTACCACCATTGGATCTTCCATGGCTTCGTGCGTGTCACCACTGAGTATGATGTCGATACCATTTACTTCCCTGGCGATTTGCACGTTATCACCCAGGCCCAGCTCGGTGGCCAGCACAATCACTTGCGCACCTTCCGCTTTGGCGGCTGCGATGTCGCCGGGAAGTTCGTCGTGTCCCTTGGTAAAACTGAACGTCAGATTAAACAGGGGATTTTGCACGGGCAAACGTGTTGTGGTGATGCCAATATAGGCCACTTTGATGCCGTTGGCTTCGCGAATGACATAGGGCTTAAAGGTACGATTTTCAGGGCGCAGATCAATTTTGCGTGCTGCTCCCTGCTTGCCTTCGCCAAAGTTATAGACATTGTTGGCCACGGTTTCAAAATTGGCACGGGTCACATCACATTCCGTGTTTTCTGCTTTACCCGTACATGCCGGTTTGGTGTTGCTCAAGGTTGTCTGGTTGTTGGGGCTCATTTTTTCGTTGCCGTTGGCAAAACGGTTACGGGTGGCGTTTTTACCATAGGCGAAATCCCAGTTACCCATCACAAAACCATCAATGTCCAGCGAATTGAAAACCGGCATAATGGCATCACCCATGGTGAACATGCACTCAGCACCGCCGTGAGTGGCATCGCCTACCATGAATAACAGGCTATTTTCTAATCCAACCTCTTCGCGTATCGACTTGATGCCGGTTGCCAGTTTGGCGACACCGCCACTGTTGGTGCGATTGCCGCTGCGGATAAAATTTTCATCGTGAGGTGCCATATGACAGTGGACGTCACTAAGATGAATAATTGTTATATCCTTTTCTACTGCAAGTGCGGTTTGTGAGCCCAACGTTGATGCGGCCAGCATTGTTGCACCGAGCACATTGAGCGCTAATGGTTTTTTACTTCTTCTCATCATTCACGATCTCCTTTTTGTATTTTTCTTTTTATAGTGAGCAAACGTTCCTTGTTATCAAACACACGAATGTGGAATGCATGATATGAAAAAGCTTTCGTCTTTTATTGACTACTGCCGATAGCTAAAACAATTTACAAGGTGCAAACCCGCTACTTTGCTACTACCCACAACAGTACGACTTTTGCCTGCTTTTCCTGCAAGCAATACATATCCAATGCCCAGATGAGGCTGGACATTACGATATCCTGAATAACCTGCTTACGTTGACGATTGCTTTGCTTAGGAGTCTCGCTGGCCGCGTGTTACTTCGGCCTTGAGTCAATAATACTTACTCAATCCAAAGCATTTTTCTTATTATTATTGTTTTCAGACAGCAACTTGTTCTGGAGAAAGGATTTAAGAAGAAAGGACGATTAATACAATAATCAATAGCAGACCCAGGCGTTCGCCCCCAAAGGGACAAGTTCTGTAGGAGATGCTTAACGATGCAGTGAATGTTCATTTTATTATTGTTAATTAATCTTCTTATTTTACTTCCTGCTCTTTTCGCCTACTGCCAAGCTGAAGGTAATGTATTTACCAATTCAGCGATATTAATGAATTAATCTATATGATGCAACGCGCATAGTGTTTTTTTCGTTTTAGACTTATTCCATATCAACAGGCATGTAGCGAGCTAAATATGATCGAGATCATGTCTGTAGAGTAGCTATATAAGTAGACGGTGGGGAAAGTCCCTCGCTTCAAAGCGGGATTAAGATGGCTTCGCCTGCGGTTCGCAATGACAGAAGGAATTACCCCTCCCTTTGCATAGGTTCAACCGGATAAACCCGTGATAGAAGACTATAGTTAGGAATAATCACTCTCAGGCGCCGTTAATCATGAAAAATACGCTAACCATCAAATTGCTACTTGTTGTTCTATTACTGGGTTTCGCGGCCAGCGGGAATGCCGCGGATGTTTTAAAGCTGCAAAAATTAGCTGACAACGTCTATGCGATTATTGGCCCCATGGGGAATCGCGATAAAACCAACCTGGGCAATAACGCCAACTTTGGTTTTGTCGTGACCAATGAAGGCGTGTTGCTGATTGATCCAGGGGGTACTTACCAGGGTGCAGCGGAAATACACAAGCTGATTAAAAGCGTTACCCAACAGCCGGTAAAAATCGTGATCAATACCGGTGGCCAGGACCATCGCTGGTTAGGGAACAGTTATTTCAAACCACTGGGCGCAACCATTATTGCGAACAAGGCCGCCGTTGCCGAT
Source organism: Kaarinaea lacus (assembly GCF_975902315.1). Classification (NCBI taxonomy): domain Bacteria; kingdom Bacillati; phylum Cyanobacteriota; class Cyanophyceae; order Nostocales; family Nodulariaceae; genus Kaarinaea; species Kaarinaea lacus. Next base: position 3,043 of record NZ_CDLKIE010000393.1, read on the forward strand.
CATAAAGCACGACAGCAGGACCAGTTCTTCATGCTGGGAAACCTGGTGGGTGACAAGGGCCTGGCCAAAACGGAAGCGGTCTATGCCGACACGGTGTTTGACAGGGACTATCAAGGTCGCCTGGGGGATGTTGCCTTTGAAATCCATCACCTCGGTACAGCCCACACACCCGGCGACAGTTTTGTCTGGCTACCAGAACAGAACATCGTCTTTACGGGTGATATTGTTTACGTCGACAGAATGCTGGGCGTGATCGGGGTATCGAACAGTAAAAACTGGCTGTCGGTCTTTGAAGGCATGGCGACATTCAAGCCCAGCATCCTGGTACCCGGCCATGGCCAGGTGACCACGCTGAAAAAAGCCAGGACGGACACCTATGATTACCTGGTTTTTTTACGCGACGCCGTATCCGCTTTTATGGAAGACGGTGGTGGTATCGAAAACATCGGCAAGCTTGATCAATCGCGTTATGAATATCTGAAAAATTACGATACCCTGAAAGGCCGAAACGCGCAAAGAGTCTATGAAGAACTGGAATGGGAATAGAGTAAATTGTTCGCTGACCCCGTTTTCTCCAGTTACGCAAAACTATTTACAGGGACTCAGTGAGCTATTCAGGTTCGGCCCGATGTATGCCCGTTATTCAAGAAACGTCTCTAACAAATCGGCATATGCTGCCCTGGCAAAACCTATACTATCTTCAGTAACTAACGCTATATTTAGTACTGACAAACGCAATGATTTCAGTTTTTCCACTCCGTTTAAATTTTTTTCAAATAGCTCCTCTTTGTAACTTCGTACTACCTCTTGAATAGCAGTCCGGTGCATATTGGTTAAGTCGATATAAAATATATCTGCCACCTCATTTTTTTCCCCCATACTGATAGGCTTAGGGAGTGTGATTATGTATGGTCCTGGATTGTCAAATTTTACCGGCGACATGGTCGAAAGCAAGGCAAGCAGCAATTTTGACACTTCGTAGTTTGGCTCATGAGTCGCTGACTCCTTATTACCAACTGCCGGTATCACAAAGAGATTGAAACGCGCTTTCGATACATTATCGGGAATACTTTCCGCCCTGGCTGTTGATCCTTGAATCGCTCTTACTAATTCGAAATAGCGCGATGTAGCCTCCCTGTAACTTTCATCCCTGCCTACTAACACATATGAATAGGTTGCATAGCCGATATCTTCGAGGTCATGCGAGTACATATATTGCCAAACATGCGCTGTTGGCTGCGAGTGATCAGCCGGTGATTCAACAGGTTTACTCACTGGCGTACTGCAGCCGGCAATTACAGCCGACACCAGGGCAACAAGGATCATGCGCAAATGCATTTTTCCATTTTTGTTATTTACCATCTTCTTTTCCCCGCTTTTGGCGGATAAAGTGAATCATAATATTTGTTACAACAGCCAACACTATGCCACTCAACGCGATGACTGTGGTAACGGCTGTTACAGAAACTTCGGGATACAAGCGCGTAAAGATAATCGCCAATATAACGATATAAAATATGGTTAACAGGTACAATCGTTTACTCTTCACCGCGACTCCTGTTTCGTTAATGAAGCATGTTTGCCTGGTTATTAAACCACGCTTCGAATGTGCCCCACGTTTATGTTAATCACGTAAAGGCTCGACACCCAATTCTGCGAGTACCTGCAACGCCTTATGGTCAGCTTGTTGCTCTATCCATCCATCGACTGTGGGATCAAGGACATAATAATAAGCGAACCGATCGATCCCCCACATAGAATACTGATGAACATGGTGAAGTTCATGCGCCCACCAGTATAACTCGCTGTCGTCGTTTTCTACAGGTTGACGTCCAAATATTATAATCTCACCCATGACCGAAGCATTTTCGCTGCCTTTGAAAATTTCTGTCCCGTAATTTAGCGCATTCGGCAAACTCAATTCAAAATTTCCAACAACATATCTCGCTTCATCAAGCACCGTATTTGGGTAAAACCCATGCAACCGGTTTTTAATATAACTTGGAATGGGACGAGAGTTAGGATAGTGATGATCTATTGCAGCTCTTATTGTACTCGCAACGGGTACCGCAACCAGCATTTTCGGATCTTTCCCTTCGGCAACGAAAGAAGCATATTCGTTCGTTGACAACCCAAGTGCATCAGCCCAACGTACCGGAACAACTACATTTAGACTTACCTGTTCAACAATTTTATCGCCTGTTTCTTTGCTTACGGTGACCGCTTCAATCACAAGCTCTTCACTTGCATCATATGCCTCACTCACATTCTTTGATACAGCATCACCGGATTTGCTAAATATTTCGTTTTGCTTAGCTACAATATCTGAAAGTCCTTTTGACCAGGTTTTTGCTGACATAGCGGCTTGCCCAAGTGCACTTGAAGCATCCAACGGCGATACTATGACATCATAGGTACCTCTGAGTACGTCGCGCGCTTTTTCAATGAGCGCGTTAAACATCGAATCATCTTCTTGTGAACGATCTTTACTGCTTTTAGTAGTGGGCGCTTCTCTCCCACTATCGATGGCATCCTTTTTATCTGCAGCACTGCCTGCCTTGCCATTTATCAAAAAAGCAGAGGAAATCGCTATTAATATTACAATAGCTTTAAAAAAGTAATTCTTCATAGCCTGTTCAATTTAGCGAAAAAGGACACACATACTCGTGCGGAAAATCGGGATCTTTTTGACAGTCCGGGAAATCCGGGTCAGACCTACCGAGCATATTGTTATCACGTATATATATTAAAATATAACACCCAAATTTTTGCGTACAACACCAATATTGCCTACCAAATGCAAGGTGTAAGAAACGTCAGGTTCTTTGCTGAAAAATACACCATAATTAATTGCGTAGCTCCGATCCCGATACTGACATTAGCGTTACCGAACAATACATTGTGAC
>NZ_CDLKIE010000394.1:0-2897 GCF_975902315.1 Kaarinaea lacus
TAGCACCTTGCTGTAAATCGTAAAATCGCGGTAACAAGTTAACTAATGTTGACTTACCACTCCCGGACCTCCCGACAATTGCAACTGTTTCCCCGGCCCGCACTTTTAAATTAATATCAGTCAATGCGGGATTACGATCTTCACTGTACAGGAAACTAACGTTACGATATTCCAGGTCACCATTGACCCGTTTTACTTCGGTCGTGCCCGTGTCTAGTTCAGAAGGCTCATCCAGCAACTCGAAGACGCTTTGCGCCGCCGCCATACCCCGCTGCCAGTTTTCAATGACCTGGTTTAACCGCTTCAGGGGTGGCAGCAATAGCATCGCCGCGGTAACAAACGACGCGAAATCCCCGACTGATGGCGCATCCATCAATAGCTCACTGGTGGCCAGGTAAATAATAAACGCCAATGCCATAGCTGCCAGAAATTGATTAATAGGAACATTGGCCGCAGCCGTTGCAGCAAGTTTTAAATGTTGTTTACGATTGTGTTCATTTATCTGATTAAACGACTCAATCTCCTGCGCTTTCCCATTAAATATTTTAATTATCCGTTGTCCGTGCACTATTTGTTGCGCTGACTGAGTCACATCACCCATGGAATGTTGAATACGACGACTCAGTTTCCGGAAACGCTTGCTCACAAAGACCACCAACAATGAAATAACAGGGGCAACTGTGAAAAATATTAAAGTGAGTTTCCAGTTCAAATACAGCATCCAGCCTAACAATCCAAGCAGTGTCAATGTATCACGTACTATGACAGTAATCGCGCTCGCTGACGCATTGGCAACTTGCTCAACGTCGTAAATTAATTTTGATGTTAAATGCCCGGAGGAATTTTTATCAAAATAAAGGGTGGGCAAATCTATCAAATGATTATAGATTTGCTGACGCAAATCACGCACGACATTACGCGATACCCAGGCCATGTAATAGTTTGATAAAAATCCACCGACACCACGAATGAAAGCAATGGTAAGTAACGCAACGGGTAGCCAACGGATGGTTTCGGGATCCCTGTCGACAAACCCACCGTCCAGAAGGGGCTTCAATATAGCAGCAAGGCTGGTTTCCGTTGCCGCAGTCATGGCCATTCCAAGCACCGCGAGCAAGAACCCAGGAATATAGGGTACTAGATAGCGGAGATACCGTCTGGCGATTTCAGGAGTCTTATCTGCGGGCAATGGTTCCGACATATACTAGTCAACAGTTATGGGCATAAATCCCCGGAAAACACGCATTATAGCGCGTGTGCATGCGTAACAAAAATGGATTATGAAACTATTTTTTTATGCTTGAACTGTTAAAGCAGGTAACGACAACTTTTGCGCGTTGTCGTTACCGCTGTGAGGTAATTATTGTAATTTTAATAGCTATTGTGATTCGCTAATTTGGGAGGTAGCAAAACTTAAATGCACAAACCCCAGCTGACGTGCAGCGTCCATGACAGTGACAACTGCCTGGTGGGTAGCATTTGCGTCTGCGCTGATAATAATCGGAGGATCTTCCCGACCATTGGCTACTTTCAGCAGGGCCTGTTTCAAGGTGGCCACCTGTTTGTTAATGACGCGTTTTCCATTAACATAAAACATACCTTCTGAACTAATAACAATCTCAATGACGTCACTTTGTTCCTGAGGGGCGTCAATAGCCGCTTCCGGTAAGGTAACATCGATTTCTGACTCACGTTCAAAAGTCGTCGATACCATAAAAAAGATCAACAGCAGAAATACAATGTCAATCAACGGGGTGATATTGACATCAAGTTCCTCACTTTGGTGTTGTTGTAAATTCACTTGGCACCCGCCTTCGCTGTACCGGGTCTCAAACTAGGCTTAGCTGCTGCAGCTTGTGCTTGCGCAGGTCTGGCCTTGCTTTGCCGAGTCGCTGGATCATTGCTGTCGCGTTCACCATGAATGACTTCAACCAGCTTGATAGCTTCACCTTCCATAACTACTACTAACTCTGCAACTTTTCCACGCAGATAGCGATACATCATGAGGCTAGGAATGGCAACTGAAAGACCGGCAGCAGTAGTAATCAAGGCTTCTGAAATACCACCAGACAATACTGTTGGATTACCGACACCCTGCATCGTAATTACACTAAACACTTTAATCATACCGATTACGGTACCTAACAATCCTAATAAAGGCGTAATGGCCGCAATAGTTCCCAGAGTATTAAGGTAACGTTCTAGTTCATGCACTTCATGCCGCCCTATTTCCTCTATGCTTTCCTTCATGACATCCCTGCTATGATTCATGTTGGAAAGGCCAGCACCTAAAACTTTACCCAAAGGCGAACTTTTGCGAATCTGGGTAATTTGTTCTTCTTTAAGTTGACCCATGCTGTGCCAATGCCAAATCTGGGCGACCAGATGCTTAGGAATTACTTTTTTGCGCTGTAATGCCCAGAGCCTTTCCCCAATAATGGCAACTGCCACGATGGAGCAAAGGATAATGGGGATCATTAACCATCCGCCAGCTTTTACGATTTCAAACACTGCTTTATCCTTCCTTTGTGAACTGAAAAGTTAGGTAACTTTATCAAAGTACTGATCAGGCTGATAGTGTGTTACCAATTAGCCAATCTTATTAGTCATTGTATTTACTTTGACCAATAACGCCGATGCTCCTCCCGGTATAACTCAAATGGCAGAATCTGATCTGAACCTAGAGTTATAGAAATCGCTCCTGACCGGTTTGTATCCAATATCGTGGCGTCGATTCCGCGATATTGCTCCAGAACTTCCTCTTTGGGCAGGCCATAACGGTTCCTGTAGCCTACCGAAATTAGCGCCAATTTTGGTGTGACAGCATGCACAAAGAGGAAGTTCTGGAGCAATATCGCGGAATCGACGCCACGATATTGGATACAAACCGGTCAGGA
>NZ_CDLKIE010000395.1:0-10058 GCF_975902315.1 Kaarinaea lacus
ATTATTATATGCAAAGGAGCATTTTTTTCTGGATCAGATCTATGCATTTTGGTTCAATAAGATACATTCAAGTGCAGTTTATTCCGCTTTGAAGAATTGATGGGTTTAAAATGGTTGCCAGAAATATGACTACGGATGCTCTTACTGATATAATTGATGCATATACGAAAAGATCGTATAAAGGTAACCTGTTTGATTTATTTGCCAGTCCCGATAAAATACGAGCATAGATGAACTCAACTTTCTCTAATATTATTTCGCCGCTCTTAAGATAGTGCTGACATTCATCGGCAGCGTGCTTTTGTTTAGGAAGAAAATCGGCAATATAATCAGCAACCGTCAGGTTCTCGCCTTCTGCCACAAACGGATAATCCAGTCGTCCCAGCGCAGAAACAAGCTGCTCGTAGGACTGCTTAACTTCCTCAAGGAGGTTTTGCATCATGGATTGCATTTCATCCGGTTTTTGTCCCATTAAGGGCGCGCAGGATAGCAGGGAAGCCAGCTTGAAATATTTAAATTCAAAATCAGTAATGTGTTCCGCATTGCGCTGGAAATTGTTTATCAACAACGACAGACGATTCCTGGCTTTCAAATGACTGGCATGATCTTTATTTAATTCGATCATTTTGGGGTGATTCAACAATGTCAACGCAATTGACAGGCGTTGATCGTTCATCGCAAACATCGCATTAAGTTGTTGCATCCCTTGCCGCCAGATTTTCTCTACCTTTAACGCATTTTCCTTGTACTTATTCAATGTCTGTTCATCCATATTGAACCATTGTGGAAACAGTACAAATCCACTTTCTCTTAGCACATGGATCGCTGATAGTATCTGGTATTTCTCATAACTATCATTGGCCTGCAGCATGAGTTTTCTGCGCTGGCCAATTTGCTCGGCAATTTGATTATTAACATTACGATACTGATCCAGCAAGTCATCCCAATCAGTTTTACTGGTGTCAAAAATATTAACTGAAATGGGAAACTCAAACACCGGCGCCATATCCTTAAAATATTCGTGATAGGCTTCCTGCTGCTTTTCATTTTCCTGGGTGATTTGCACCACTTCACTTATGTCTATCAGCTTGTTTCTATCAAACTCCAATCCCAGTTCATGCTGATAGTATGAATAGGACACCTGTTTAGACATAGCATCAAATGATTTAAAAATACTGCGAATCTCGCAACCAAGTTCAAAAATACCGCTTGCCTGTTGCGCCATGGCATTGTCGATTCGCTCTTTGTCACTGGGATGTGAGTCATACACCTGCGTTTTCGATTCCTGTATTTGATCTAGCAAAGCACGATCCAGCTCTTCGGGCAACTGCTCGGCGTTATGCGCAATCAAGTGGGGTAAATTATCCACCAGTTTTTTGTCTTCCCAGGCCTGTGCCAGTTGATCATGACTGACCTGGAACGCCACACCCAGTCGTTGCAATTGTAAGCTTGTGTCTTTGAACTGCTCACTCCCTGCCATCTGGGCTTCATAACGATCGGCATCAAACTCCATTTGGCGCAACATGTAACTACTAACGGCGTGACCGGCCATCATAAACACGTACAGTACCTTGCGTGTTACCCATACACCGCCGCGGGCGAAATTTAAAATTATGGAAACCCAGCCGTCCGATTCTTCTGCTGCTTCGTCTAATTTCTCATCCCAACTATCGCGCAAGTAAACGGCATTAAAAAACCAGCTGTTTACTTTGTAGGTCAGGTAGTGAAAGCGCATGCCCACACCTTGTGAGAAATGACCGAACTCGTGAGCTAATACACCCGCTAACTGGCGCGTGTTAAATCCAGCGAGCAGCGGCATACCAATCGTTAATACCAGGTCATCACCAAAGAAACTGAACAATCCCTTGCGAAAACTGGCCGACGCATTAACCTGGCAGTCAACGACAATTTCCCTGGGCCGTGGCGCGCCAACGGCCATCGCGATTTTATTAACAAAGTGAAAGAAGACAGGCTCTTTGAGCGGATCAAGTTTAAGTGTTTTTGGTGCCGATGCTGCTCTGGCAAACAACGGCTTAATCATAAACAGAATAATGGTGGCACCAACGATAATTGGCGTAACATAAGCAACGATGCCTAACTTGTAGCCCAGGGATTGCATCCAGGAAACATTACTTACCGCGTGGCTCACTACTCCAAGGCCTAGCATCGCAATCAGTCCTATATACAGGATCGGTAACAACACCATGGTAATACCCACGGCCACAATGCCTGCTTTATAGGAATTGGGTAATTCCACCCTGGGAATAGTGCCAGTAAACGCCTTGTCGATATCTCCCAGCTTTAATGGCTTGGTGGATTCATCTTTGTTGACCACTTTAACGTTACTGGCGGGTTCAGCAGGCTGCGATAGCGACTGAGTTGATGAGGGAATCGGATTCGTTTTGGGCTTTTCTAGCTCGGGGGCTTCAACATCACACAACACACCAATAGAGCGCATTTTCTCCTGGTACTGCTGGGCCTGACCCTCGCTAAGCCCTTGTTTCAGGCAGACTTTCCGGCCGCTGAACATCTTGTCGATGGTCGCTGCATCTTTTTTAAAAAGCTTCTGCAGGCGACCCTTTACCGCGGCAATATCCTGGTCAGGTGAAATTTTTCCTTGAAAAACAAGGCGGAACGTGGGTGCTGACATATTCTCTATATTCTCGTGGATCTACTTTTTTATCGGAAAAGCAGGGGAATAATTGAGCAAAAATGTAGCAATTATGGGCTAAACGGTTGGTTTTTGAGGACTAACGTGCAGCAAAAATTGGGCAGATACGAGTGATTTTTGTGCATGAAAATTTTCGCTTGAATAGTTATCACAGAAAAAAATACCTCTTGAATTTATTATCGAGAGGGCGATCAACCAATATGTCACTTGCTGGCGTATGCAACGGGCACACGAGCGATTAGCAACAACAAAAGCATCAGTCATACAAGTAACAGAACTTTCGGCGTATCAGTGGGAAACCGCTTTCGCTAAAGCGTTTAAAATCATTTTGGTTTTGGGCCGGGAGTCGCGAGGAAGAAAAACAAGAGCACCCAATAAAAATGCCCCACAAAGTGGGGCATTGTCTGCGCTAAAAAGACAGATTATCAGATTATTGAGTTGCTAAAATTAACTCCCAAATATTACCTGAATTTACGACACTTTTTACTAACCCAAAACCAGCGCAATACCAATTCACCCTCTGGTTTACCGGGTTTCCACTATGAATTAACACCTTAACGCAATCTTCATAAGTTACATTGGTTTCATTGTTATCTGTAATGCTGATGCTTTCCTGACCTATAAGAGTGCGTGTATCAATTCTATAAAATTCATTTTGTGGTGGCGGCGTAGCATTTCCAGGTTCATTATCAATTCTTTTATACGCCGTAATCCATGGAAGTCCTACCGTCATCACAGCAGGAAGCGTCTTAACGCCCGGATCAAATTCATGAGTCTTCCATAAAAACAACGTACCGATTATATCATTCAAATCCGTAGCGCCGTATTCTTCTCTCTTTGTCCATATTTTATCTTGACCAACATCTGTGTTGAAATAGTACTTGTCATAAAGAGTAATTTGATCATCCTGGATCTGGCGCCTCTCCCGAGTTTCGATCATTTGTCCTGGCGTTGAACGATCATAGGTTCGTGTCTCTTCATAGATTGGTTCAATTATTCCATTCGCACTATTATTTGAAATTCTGAATACCTTGCTTGTAAAACTGTGTCGATAAGGATCAATATTTATTTGCGCAAACCCCGGACCCGCCGGTCCCTGAGGGCCTTCCGGCCCCTCAACACCTTGCGGACCCTGTATGCCCTGAATTCCCTGTATTCCCTGTTCTCCTTGCGGACCCTGTGGTCCTTGCTCACCATCCAGCCCGTTTAAACCATTCTGCCCATTAACACCAGGCAGTCCTTGCGGGCCCATAGGTCCCTCCGGTCCTGCCGGAATCGCATCAATACGATTTACTAGTTCCTGAAAGTTTTCGTTAACCTGGTCAGCATTCGCCGGTTGTCCATTACTGAAAGTATGTGGGACAGGCGCTGCGAAGGCAGGCATACCGAGTAATATCATAATAACCAGAGTTATAATCCAGCCTGCTTGGTTTAATTTTTTCACTTTACACCCTCTCCTGTTGAAACTCGTCACCGGACAACATTTCATTTTTTATTCTTTTGAATTTTTATTAACTGGTTTTATTAAATAGCGTATTTCTATATTTACTGCTATGGTGTTGTGGACACGAGCTCTCTCATACTACCGGGGGTGGAAACAATCTTTACCAATCCCATACCTTCGCAATACCACAACAGAGCTTGACCGGTTGTATTAATATCTAACACTTTCAAGCAGTTGCTATAAACCACGTTGTTTGCTGTTGTGCTTTCCTGTTCTATCAAAACCCGCGTTTCAACAGCGCCACCTATATGATTTTGAAATTGCGCTGGAAGCTGAGGATCAACTGAGTTATTTATTGAATGAGTACTCCACTGGTGACCGACGATCATACTATTTTTAATGAATGTCAAACCAGGATCATAATCACTACTATTATCAAGCACACTCGTGTCAGCGTTATCATAGATTTCCCGCTTTGTCAGGATTTTATCCTGCCCCAGACCAGTGGTGAAATAAAACTTTCTATACCCTTGCGTAGCACCAACACTATCGGTTAATTCTCTGGTTTCAATGACTGTTCCTGGAGTCATCCGATCAAAGGTACGGACTTCCTGCCAGAACCATCCGGATTCTCCCAATTCGTTATCTCCGGTAACTCGAAAAGTCTTAGAGGCAAAATTGTGACGATAAGGATCAAAATTAATTTGAACAACACCCGCGCCAGCTGGTCCTTGCGGTCCGGCCGGAACCGCATCAATACGATCCGCCAGTTCCTGAAAGTTTTCGTTAACCTGGTTAGCATCTGCCGGTTGACCATTACTAAAAATGTGTTGCACGGCAGGTGCTGCAAAGGCTGGTGTGCTAAGCGCTATAGCCAACAACGAACTCACAGCCCATCTCGTTTGGTTTATAAATTTCATAGCATTCCCCCTTGCAAACTCTTTGGTACGATAAATTCTTTAATTTGATTCCTGGCAGACCTGGCCCCAGCAATCGGTGCCCCAGGTCATGGTGCCCCAACTGGTTTTTAAGCTGGTGTTAAAATGATCCTGCGCACTGCCCGCATCCACCAGTTGCGTACCGGCGCCTTTAACAGTATTCACTAACGTTTGAGCTTCAGCGTCAAAAGTAGCGCTGGCAAAATCCAGGGACATACCTTCAGCCGCGGTATGTGCAGCGACGGTAATTTCAATACCATTATCGGGATTGCCGTCACTATCAAGCGTCATAAGAAGTCGTACAATATTGGTGACCCGCGGATCGGTCGCATCCATAGCGCCATCTACCAGCATTAATGGTGTCACTACAGGACCCGCCATCGCCGAACCCAGAATGATGCCTCCAATTGAGAAGGTGACCACTTCACCATCGACATAGTTATACTCACCATCAGTATTAGTCATCCCGGACTGGGTTTCGGTACTATAGTTAGCACCGGAAACCGGGGCATCCACAAAAACACCCGTTAAAATTTCAGGAGTTGGAGTACCACTGGGATTGGGGCCGCCTCCATCGCCACCCCCACCACAAGCGGCAAGAAAGAAAGTGAATAACAACAGGCAAAACGACTTGATGCAGAATTCAGTACGAGACTTCATACTGTGTTTCCCCCTGACAAATTCAAAAATAGTGCGTAACTATAATCTCGAATCACGCGTTAAAGACAATTATTTTTTTATCATACTTGTTAAGTGGCATAACTGGTATTCAAAATTAAACTACAAGCCGACTGAAAGGCAAGCGATTTTTACTGATGCACCGATCAGCATTTTCCGATTTCGCTTACAATACAAACATCATCCCACCTACTGCGCTTTAAAGGCGCCTATATCGATGGGCGAGATAAAAGGCACACCACTGTTATCGGTGTCTATACCACCAGGAACATCGCGGCCGTTCCCTGCCGCTGGACTGTTTAATGGGATCGCGTAATTTTCACCTGTGAGGTCCAATTGAGGATCCTGCTGAATAATTGAGCCTGATTCAGAAGGTATGGCATTGGGAATATTCGGGCCGGAGAAACCGGCATTATCCAGTGCATACCAGAGGTTATTGCCAAACGTAAACGTTTCGGGCGCAGTACCAGAACCAATATTGACATAACTGCGAATATCCGATGTGTTAAATACGATGATATTATTGATGAAATAGCCATTTCTGCTGGGCACAAAGCGCGGATCCTGAGACTCCTGTAATATACGCGCAATATAGGATTGGGGTTCGATAATCGTGTTGTTGGCGAATACACAGAGATCGCAACCAACAAAGGCAACCGACGCGCCGCTGTTTGGCCCAACACGTTCAAAGATATTAGCTAACATGCGTATACGCGCACCTTCATAGATCGCATCGACAGGTCGGAAATACAGCTCTCCTGTTGAACCGCCGGCATTAATGGCGCGCGATGCAATATCAGAAAACCGATTAGCCTGAATTAAAATATCCGAGCTGCCACCTTTGGTGTTAATGGCATTACGTGGAATGTTGTGAAAAAAGTTACCTTTTACAATACCCTCATGGCAACCCACCATGTCAATCGCTTCACCTGCATCGCAGTCATCAAATTCACTATCCAGAACCAGAAACCGGTCGACACCCGACATTTTCAGGCAATCATTATTATTGCCTGAACCAATATTGCGAAAAGTAAGGTTGCGAATAATGATGTGTTCTGCCGGAGTGTCGTAGCTACCGCCATCATCGATGTTTATGCCATGTGCTGCGGTGTTTTGCACGGTAAAGCCTTGCAGTACCACGTAACGCGGATCAGAAAAGTGCATGACCTGAGTTGCACCGGCGGCATCGAATACCACGGTTCCGTTGGCGACGATTGCAATGGGTTCGTTAGCAGTGCCATGTAAATTACTAATTGAACCATCAGCTGGGTAAGTCCCAGCCTGCAGATTAATACGTGTACCAGGTGTAGCGTTACGTGCCGCATTCGCCACGGTTTGATAAGGAAAGTTAGCAGTGCCGTTGCCGGAATTATCATCACCGGTCGGCGCAACAAATAATTCCCGGCTATAACTCACGCCAATATCAAACTCTTGCGGTGGTTGCGCCACTCTAACAGGATCATTGGGAAACGCATCATCAATATCCTCAACACCGTCACCGTCGCTATCCACTCCAGGTTGCGGGGTCGGCTCTGGACCAGGATCGGGTGCTGGCTCCTCTACCGGGGTTGGAGTTTGCTCCACCGGTTGTTCATTAACAGGCGATCCAGGTTCACCGGGTGGCGGCATTTCATCCGGATTAGTCGAGCATCCTGCAACGATAACTATCAGGAGTACAACGAGTATTTTAATGTGCGGTGAGTTACTTTGAATCACTATGACTTCCTGCCCTGTGAATATTTCGTCGAGAAGAAACTGCCGGGGAACACCTGCGGAACTGCTTTTAGCTTGCTGCTAACTCGCTAACGAGTGTATTGGATAGATTTAGTTTTACTATAGAAATGCGTCACAAAACAAGAGGCTCACTAAAAAATTAAGTGAATTAATTAAGCGGCACCCGTTTCACCACCTCCTGCCTGTCGCCAGGTCACGACAATCAATAAAAAGTGTCAATAATCAGACTTACAGGCGTGTAAATACCTGCTTCGATAAAGCGAGTTTACGTGCTTCGGGAGCGCTTCGCGCGGCAACAACGGCAGGTATTTTGACAGGCAGAACTGGCTCACCAAATTTATACCCTTGTAGTTCATGACAACCACTCTTCTTTAATAAACTTACGTGAGCCTGCTTTTCCACTCCTACTGCAACCAAACGGATATTCATATTATAAGCTATCCTGGCGATTGCCCTGGTAGTGATTAAATCCTTTTTACTATGACTTATACCTGTAATTATTTCATGACTAATTTTTATGTAGTCAACCGGCAATTTCTTAAGATAACTCAATGGCCAATATTCAAAGCCGAATTTATCAATAGATAATGTCACACCGATTTCCTTAAGCGCTACCATTAACGATGACATATATTCTTTGTCTTCTACAAAAACACCCTCTGTAATCTCCAGTTCAAGATAGTGTGGATTAATACCGGCTTCGTTGATTGCCCGGCTTACCTGCTCCACAATGTTACCTGATAGCTGCATCGCAGATATATTCACTGAGACTCGGATAGCGGACATACCAGCCGCCTGCCATTTTGCAAGTTGTCTACAGGCGGTCTTCAATACCCACTCACCAACAGATGAGATCAAGCTACTATCTTCCAGTTGTTGAAGAAACTTATCCGGTGTCATCAATCCGTATTGTGGATGTTCCCAGCGCAATAATGCCTCAACACCGGTGACTTTACCGGAGAAAGCAGACAATCTCGGTTGATAATAAAGCCGGAACTCTCCATTTCGTAACGCCTGCTCAAGAGACGCTTCATTGGATAAGCGTTCAATCACTTCATCGCTCATCGGTGGCGAATAAAGCATATAGCCGTTACGACCTGCACGTTTGACCTGATACATAGCGACATCAGCATTACTAATGAGCCGGGTACTGGTTAAACCCACCTCGCCAGAAAAAAGTGCAATCCCGATACTGGTAGTAACGAACACTTCATGCCCCCTGAGCTTAATGGGCTCAGCCAGGGTATCAACGATGCGCCTGGCCATATTTTCCACCATAGAAACGCCGCTAACATTTTCTAACACCAGGGTAAATTCATCACCACCCCAACGAAACAACTGATCACCATTTCTAACAGGGTACTGCAGACGTTTTGCGATAATACTTAACAGCTCATCTCCTGCATCATGCCCCAGGCTATCATTTATAACCTTAAAACGATCAACATCGATAAACATCAATGCCAGTCTTTGTCGATTTTGCCTGGCGTTGTCGATCGCCGCCTGAATAGTCCGGGAAAACTGTTGCTTATTAGGTAAATTTGTCATGGGATCATGGCTGGCCAGGTAACGTATTTGCTCGATGGACGAGTCTCGCGCTTTTTCATGATCCTGTATCACCTTGTCAGCGCGCTTTACAATCCATTGTAAAAACAAATAGAGCAATGTCAGCGTAATAAATACGCCTCCGATAATGTTTTCCTGCGTACGTCTCACGTTATTGACCAGATCTGTAACATCCGTATAGAGTTCAAATACACCATGAATAGCATTGTCTTCACTGGTACGCAGCGGTATATATGTTGACAAAAGATCTCGGTCTACAGTTTTTTCACTGTAGCCATGAAGCTCATTGTTATAAGTAAGATTACTAATAGTCTCGCCAGTCATCGCGCCCTGAAAACCGGCGCTGTTGGTCGCATATTCACCCAGATGCTCGCGACGCGTTGAAAATATAGTCATTCCAGTAGCGTTGAATATTTTAATATCCGCGATATTTGAACCTGAACCTGAGCTTTCGATTTCCAGGCCCAGTGATTCAATTTCTGGTCGGTTGAGCAATTGCTGTTTGGATAACGTGGAAGATTTCTGAATAAATCCGGAGTATTTTGACCAAATCATGTTAGCAAACACTTTCGTTAATGCCGTGTTTGCTTTGGTTTCCTGTTCAATGAGTATATTTACTACTGTGTATCGATAGAAAAACGATAGCACGACGATAACAACGACGACACCAACTAAACTACTAATTGAAAAATAGCGTCCTAACTGAAAGTTCAAAGCCCAATCCCCCTTCGACTGCACCAATACCAGTGTTTATATTTATCTGGTTTTATCGTGTCAGGCTTTTATTTTATAATCGCAACGCTGTAGTACCGTGAGTAGTACCGCGAGTAGTACCGCGATTAGTACGCATAGCGTTTTCCGACCCCTTGTTTTTAAAATAGCACAACAAGCCGAAAGGCAAACTATGTCAGTTCTGCTGAAATCGCTACTTACAGCAGGCGCTATTTAATTATCTTTCATTCATTAAATGATTACCATTTTTCAGAATTGATAGACTACTGAAATTAATATAAAAAATTACAGCAAC
>NZ_CDLKIE010000396.1:0-3132 GCF_975902315.1 Kaarinaea lacus
AATAAATCATTACACTAAAAATCGGGTACCACTGGAGAGAAGAATGACCTATGTCGTAGTTGAAGATTGCATCAAATGCAAATACACGGATTGTGTAGAAGTATGCCCCGTGGATTGTTTCCACGAAGGTCCAAACTTTTTAGTCATCGATCCCGAAGAGTGCATTGACTGCTCTCTCTGCGAACCCGAATGCCCCATCAATGCGATTTTTGATGAAGATGATGTACCGGAAACCCAGAAAGAATTTATTGCCCTGAATGCTGAGCTTGCGCAATCATGGCCGGTAATTACCGAAGCCAAATCACCGCCGGCAGATGCCAAGGAATGGGAAGGCGTGGAAGGTAAACTTAAATATCTGGAACGCTAAGCCATTAACTTTTATTCCACCATGTGATATTGCGACTGGTACCAGGTTATGCAAACGACTCATTAACCATCTCACATGCAACAACAATCCTTTTTTTTCGACGCACCCCATCAAAATCAGTGCACTATTCCAGTTTATAAAAACCTTCTTGATGCCACGTGTGATCTAATCCTGCAGCAACACGCTGAGCGGTTACCGGATTTATCAACGATTACCGTACTGCTCAACAATAACGATGCTGTTAACAGTTTCAGGTTGGCATTACTCAATAAAGCCAACACTATGGGCTATCAAGCCTTGCTTGGCCCACAAATCACAACCTTGCACGCCTGGCTCAACGAACAAATTTTTATAGAACCTGCCACGGCCAGCAACCATACCCGCGAACTATTACTTGTCGAAGCGCTGCAAACGCACCAGCACATTTATGGTCATGGCAGCCCGTGGATGCTTGCCGAAAGCTTGATGGATCTATTTAACGAGCTGACACAATGGCAAGTTCAGTTACCCGCATCAGTGAATGACTTTATTGAAAGTCTAACCATTGCATACGGCAGCACCGACGAAGTCAGTAGCAGCCTGGGACGGGAAGCGTTGCTGGTCCACACCTTGTGGTACGCTATGCACCAGCAGCTTAACGAACTGAATATGGTTGATCAGTTTGGCGCAATATTACTGAAACTGGGTCAAAGCCTTGGCCAGCTTAATTCAAATCAACAACTCTATTATTGCGGGATCAATCAACCCACGCCTGCTGAAAACGAATGGCGCAAGCAATTGTTCGAACGCAATCAACTCCAGGTTGTTTCTTATAATCCATCGAGCCTGGCTACCGATGCCGAAGCACCAGAATATGTTCAATGCCTGGATTTGATATTTAACCATCAAAAAAACGCTTTCTTGAACCGCACCCAGGAATGCCAACAACGATTCCCCGTTAGTCCTGTCGCTTCAGTCATTGGTATTTACGCCGCCAGTGATTCAGAAGATGAAGCGTTGGCGGTTGATTTTCAGGTACGTCGCTGGTTGATCGAAGGTAAAACCCAAATCGGTATCGTGACGGAAAACCGGAAACTTGCGCGTCGCATTAGAGCCTTGCTGGAACGTGCCAATGTCCTTGTTGACGATAGTGCCGGTTGGCCCCTGTCAACAACCAGCGCTGCCACAGTACTGGAGCGATGGCTCGAAACCGTGGAAGATGATTTTCATTATTTGCCGCTACTTGACTGCCTGAAATCGCCGTTTTTCCTTGGGCACGGCCAGGATCACCTGCAACTGGTCTACTTCCTGGAACAACACATTGTTTTCGACGAAAACATCGCCAGCGGCCTGCAACGTTATTTAAAGCATATTGAATTTCGAAAACATAAGCTGCCCGAAGATATGGATACAAAGGCTTATGATCGGCTGGTTAATTTAATCAATGATATTGCCCACGCTGCAGATCCTTTGCTGCCGTTGCTCGATGGCAATGAATATGACGCATCGCAATTTATTGAAGCCTTGCTGGAGTCCATGGAACGCCTCAACATCGTTAATGCCTACAATAATGATGCAGCCGGTCTACAGCTGCTTAGCGAAATCGATCAACTGAAAAGCGCGGCAAAAATCGCACCGCTTACGCTCACCTGGACCACGTTCCGAAACTGGCTGGGTTTGACCCTGGAACGTTTTAACTTCAAGCCCCAGGATCAGGAATCCAGCGTCAAACTTCTTACGCTGAAGAACAGCGAATATTATTCATTTGATGCCGTAGTAATTGCAGGTGCGGAACAGGAATTTTTACCAAGAACCGCCAGTCAATCACCTTTTTTCAACGATGCCGTTCGCGCCTCCCTGGGTATTCCAACACAACAGGATTATCGTAAACTCAGTTATTATTTGTTTCGTCGGCTTCTGGTTTCAACGGCGAATGAAAATTCGGTATTCATCACCAGGCGCGCCAAAGAAAACGATGAAGATATTATTCCTTCGCCCTGGGTGGCAGAACTACAGGCCTTCCACTCCCTCGCTTATGGTACAGACCTGAACGACAACAGGCTGAGCGCAATCATCAGTGACGCCCGTGCACGTATCAAACTGGATGAAGCCGCCATGCCTTCACCGGTCGGCGCAACACCCAGGGCGGCTTCACCCGCTGCATTAATACCAGAGAAACTCTCCGCCAGTGCTTACCAGCAACTGATTGACTGTCCCTACCAGTTTTTTAGTGCGCGTTGCTTAAAACTGGCGCCACCCGACACTATTAAGGAAGCACTGGAAAAATCCGACTATGGGGAGCGAGTGCATAAATGTCTTGAAGCATTTCATGGTGACGTGACTGAATTACCAGGACCATTTACTGAAACAATTAGTCCACAGAATCGGCACCAGGCCATCGAACTTCTGAACCGGATTTCGCAAAAGGTTTTCGCCAAAGATATTGAGGATAATTTTATGCATCGAGGCTGGCTGAAACGCTGGCTACTTGTTATTCCTTTGTATATCGACTGGCAAATGGAACAACAAGGTACCGGCACTCCCCGGGCGACAGAAATTAATATCGAGCATGCAACACTTGAGCATGGCATCAATATTCGTGGCCGCATCGATCGTATTGATGAGAGCAAGGAACAATTTAGCGTAATTGATTACAAAACCGGCTACATCCCCCCCATTGACGATGTCCTGTCTGGTGAAGCCATCCAGCTACCCTTCTACTTATTACTACTATTATCCCAAAGCGATCACGAACTGACTCAAATCATTTCCAAAGCTGATGCCCG
>NZ_CDLKIE010000397.1:0-3948 GCF_975902315.1 Kaarinaea lacus
CTATAAGAATAGACCCTTCTAGGTTTTTGAAAAGGCTATATAGGTCATCTTTTGAACGATAGATGAGCGGCCAATCCAGTGCATAATCCATAACCAATTGGTTGGGATTTCCGACGTTAAAGTTGCCGATAATCAGCTTACCACCCGGCATCAGGCTCTGAAAAAGCCGGCTGGCTGCCATTGCGGAGGCAGAATCCGACAAATAGTCAAACAAACCTGACGAATAAATCAGGTTATAGCCCTGCTGGTCCGTGCCACGAATGATGATATTTTTGATAGCTTTGTTTAAGTAACGGAATTTTATGGATTTTGGATAGCGCGCAAGCAAGCGCTTGAGTTGCCGCTGGGTGGCTAATAAAGCCTGTTCGTCCTGGTCCAGTAAATCGACCTCCAGTCGCACCCCATCTGGCAGCATGGGAATTAATTTTTGCCATTCCATCGCGGGCCCGCAAGCCACTGATAATACTCTAATTGGCTCATCCCCATGGGCATGCTCCTCTACGACACCCGTAATTTTCTGAACCAGGTAATCTGCACGATTGCGCACTGCCTGCGCAGAAGGCTCATTGATGAAATAACGCTGCAAACAACGCGCAAACAGGGACTTACCGATGCTCTCCGAGCGATAGATCAAATTCATCATTTCAAAATCACCCGCATAGCCCAAAGGCTTGGAGTAAACCCGGTTCGCAAATGGCGCCTGGTAAATCAGGTCATGCAGTTTATGCCTCAGAAACGCGATGGCCTGTTTTTTAATTTCATCACTTTCTTCCTGAATTTCCTGGGCAAACGCCATAATCTGCGCCGGAAACACGTCAGCAAAAAAGTCTGCTAATTGCTGCACTATCGCTTCCTCATATTCAATTTGTGCATCCTGACTGGTGTATTCCTGTGCTCGTGCCATGGCATTTATTTTCGATTTTAACTGCTCGAGCCAGTCTTTGATTTCGTAAACCCTGGCTTTAATACGATCTGGAAGCTCGGTCGATGCCTCAACATACTTCTTGTGTTGCTGCACTAGCTGGTGCGCGGCTTTAATGCCATCAAGCCTGTCAAAATCCAGAGGCTCGCCGGAAATTTCGTACGCTATGCGATATTCACCACTAACGAGACGATCACAACGTTTCTCATGAAGATCCAGATTGACGACTTTGATATCCGCGTAGTTAAACGGTACTGCGGATATTTCCTTATCGAGCCTCCTGCTGCTTAAAATAGCAACACCAATGGCGGAGTAATCGACAACTTTTACCCGTTCACCATTGATCGTTAAGCTAAAGAGTGAATTCGTTGAATCAACGCGCTCCTGTCGGAGTCGAATTACTCGCCCACCATGTTTTTTACTACTTATATTGAATGATTCATGAACATGTGCATTGGTTTGAGATGCCACGGTTTACTTCCCCCCCTCGTCTTAGGTTAATAACAAGGATGTTAAATTGTGGAAACACTATATACAGCTGGACAGCTTTTATTATTAGATAGGAAAAAACTCGAGTACTTAGACTCAGTTTACAATAAGACAATGTGTTTACGTAGTGTGAAATTGTGAAAATTTTGTATCAATTTTCTTCTCGGTTTGTGTGACGATGATTTAAAGAACATAGTTATGATGAATATGGCAAACTTAACAACCAAAAATAGCTGTGCTATTCATTCATACTGTGGACTAAAGACAGTGCGGGATTGACTGTATTGGTCAAATTTTATATCACTTAAATACATCTCCCCTATAACTGGCGTTTTTGCGTGGATGAATTTGAACATAAAACATCCTGTTTGCGCATGGAAGAAGAGGTTTGGAATGATGCAAATTAGAAATGGTGGCGACGGGTAGATTCGACAATCTTGCCGGGAGCAAGATTGGTCGCACGAAGTGCGCCCGTAGGGCGAGCGCCACGGACGACATACATGGATGGATAAGTGTCGCGGGAGCACAGGGATGTGCGAAGCGACCGGCGCGAGACAGCTACGACCCATATAAAAAGTGGGGTCGGTCTATAATAGGCTTTTAAATAAGAAGATACTTCAATCGATTAGAAATGGTGGCTACGGGTAGATTCGAACTACCGACCCCATCATTATGAGTGATGTGCTCTAACCAGCTGAGCTACGTAGCCACGGGGAGGCGTAAAGATACCGGAATCAGGTACCCCTATCAAGTTAAAATGCTCAAACAATAGTCTGTTTTTTAACACACCCTGCAATTTATCCAAGATATTTCAACAGGATAAATACTAGACATTAAAACGAAAATGCATGACATCACCGTCCTGGGTAATGTAATCCTTACCCTCGAGACGCCATTTGCCGGCTTCTTTTGCGCCTTGCTCGCCATTGCATTCTACAAAATCGTCATAGGAAACCACTTCGGCGCGAATAAATCCTTTTTCAAAATCGGTATGAATTACACCCGCCGATTGTGGCGCAGTGGATCCCACTGGAACCGTCCAGGCGCGCACTTCTTTGACACCCGCTGTAAAGTAAGTGAGTAATCCCAGTAATTTATAACCGGCACGGATCACACGATTTAAACCGGGTTCGTCTAAACCGATTTCCTGCAAAAACTCATCGCGTTCGTCTTCTTCCAGTTCCACCAGTTCAGATTCTATGGAAGCACATACAGCAACGACTTCTGCTCCCTCACTGGCAGCCAGATCTATTACTTTGTCGAGATAGGGATTGTTTTCGAAGCCGTCTTCGGCCACGTTTGCAATATAAACGGTGGGCTTACTGGTCAATAAAAACAAATCCCGTACCAGTTGTTTGTCGTCATCGGACAAGTCCAGGGAACGCACTGGTTTGCCACTGTCGAGGTGATCACGAATTTTCTCCAATACCGCCATCTTTGCTTTGGCTTCTTTGTCACCACTCTTTACGATCTTACTGGTCTTGGCGATATTCTTTTCTGTGGAATCAAGATCAGCCAGTCCAAGCTCCGTGTTAATTACTTCGATGTCCCGAATGGGATCAACTTTCCCTGA
Organism: Kaarinaea lacus; assembly: GCF_975902315.1. NCBI lineage: Bacteria > Bacillati > Cyanobacteriota > Cyanophyceae > Nostocales > Nodulariaceae > Kaarinaea > Kaarinaea lacus. The sequence goes on from NZ_CDLKIE010000397.1 coordinate 2,985, forward strand.
CACATGCACGACATCATCATTTTCAAAACATCGTACTACATGGGCGATAGCATCTGTTTCACGAATGTTGGCAAGAAACTGGTTACCCAGCCCTTCCCCCTTGGAGGCGCCTTCCACCAGACCCGCTATGTCAACAAACTCAATGGTTGTGGGCAGTACGCGTTGCGGTTTAACGATATCGGCCAGCTTATCCAGACGTGGATCTGGCACAGGCACTACTCCCACATTGGGTTCAATGGTACAGAAAGGATAGTTTTCCGCCTGAATGCCGGCTTTTGTCAGCGCGTTAAACAAGGTTGATTTACCAACATTGGGTAATCCAACAATACCGCATTTAAACCCCATTATGTTTCCCTTTCACTACAACTTACTTTTTAGAATGCAAATGATTCATGGCTTTTTGAAACTCGCCTTCAACAATTTGCGATAATGAAACCAGTGATGCGTCTATGGCATCCAGTAGCTGTGCTTTGTCTGCGCTGGATGGTGGACCCAACACATAATTGGTGACTTCAGCGCTGGATCCCGGATGCCCGATACCAAGGCGAAGCCGCATAAACTCTTTACTACTAAAATGCGCAATGATATCGCGCAATCCATTGTGCCCCCCATGACCACCACCTTTTTTTAATCGCAGTTCACCCGGCGGTATGTCTAACTCATCATGAACGACCAGGATGTTTTCTACAGGGACTTTGTAATACTTGGCTAGCGCTGATACGGCCTGACCGCTGTGGTTCATATAAGTCATTGGCTTGATCAGCCAGACTGTTTGACCGCTCACGGATATTTTTCCAACCTCACCATGAAACTTACTTTCATGACGAAGACTGCATCCTTTTGACTGGGCGAGCTGGTCTACAAACCAAAAGCCGACGTTGTGTCGCGTGCCCTCATATTTTGCACCGGGATTTCCTAAACCGGCAATGAGTTCAACTTTCGACGACAACGTCGGCTTTCCGAG
>NZ_CDLKIE010000398.1:0-4289 GCF_975902315.1 Kaarinaea lacus
CCTGGATGTGTTTAAACGGGCCAAGGCGTCTCGTGACCAGTTTAGCCATTAGTTTTGTCAAAAAATAGTTAACAGTAATGTATACAAGATTTAGTAGATAATGAGCCAATCCCATTCTGAAACAGACGTTATTTTTAAGGCACTGCCGGGTGGTCGCCTGAAGGGCCTAAACGGGCGGTTACGCGTGCCCGGCGATAAATCTATTTCCCATCGTTCCATTATGTTGGGTTCGCTGGCCAATGGTGTCACGCAAATCACCGGTTTTCTGGAAGGTGACGATAGCCTGGCAACGTTAGCGGCGTTTCGCGCCATGGGCGTTGAAATTGAGGGTCCCAGTGATGGTGTGGTCACGGTGCATGGTGTGGGAATGCACGGTCTGAAAGTTCCGGACCAAACGCTGGACGTGGGTAACTCGGGTACCTCCATGCGTTTGCTGGCAGGGCTCATGGCCGGCCAGTCTTTTGATGTAACCATGACAGGTGATACCTCCTTGTCAAAGCGTCCCATGCGGCGTGTGACAGATCCCCTGGCCACTATGGGAGCGGTAATTGATACCACTGAAAAGGGTACTGCACCATTGCATGTTCATGGCGGCGCAGCATTGAAAGCGATTGATTACCAGATGCCAGTGGCCAGTGCCCAGGTAAAATCCTGCGTGTTGCTTGCTGGGTTGTATGCTCAAGGTAAAACTTGTGTCACTGAGCCCGCGCCCACCCGCGATCACACCGAGCGCATGTTAAAAGGTTTTGGTTATGACCTGGATGTAAACGGTAGTACCGTTTGCCTGGAAGGTGGGGGAGCTTTAACGGCCACCAATATTGAAGTGCCAGCGGATATTTCCTCGGCGGCGTTTTTCCTCGTCGGTGCCAGCATTGCGGAGGGATCACAGCTAACGCTGGAGCACGTGGGTATGAATCCCACGCGCATCGGCGTGATTAATATATTACGTGCGATGGGAGCCAATATCGCTATCAGTAATGAGCGCGAAGTGGGAGGAGAGCCGGTGGCTGATCTCACCGTGACATCCTCGCCGCTGAAAGGTATTCACATTCCTGAAGACCAGGTACCCCTGGCCATCGACGAGTTTCCGGTGCTGTTTGTTGCAGCGGCCTGTGCCGAAGGAGAAACGGTATTGACCGGTGCGGAAGAATTACGCGTCAAGGAGAGCGATCGCATTCAGGTCATGGCGGATGGATTGCAGATCCTGGGTATTGATGCCCGACCCACGCCTGATGGCATGGTGATTCGAGGTGGTCAAATGAAGGGGGGTGACATTCAGAGTCATGGAGACCATCGTATCGCCATGGCCTTCGCGATGGCCAGTTTAAGGGCCAGTGAAGCGATCACAATACATGATTGTGCCAATGTGAATACCTCGTTCCCGAATTTTGTATCACTGGCCAACGGCGTTGGTTTGAACATTAGCGCCAAAAACTGATAATTACAGCATCAATATACAGCCTTCCTCATGAGTTTCGATCCTGATCCCTCCGCACCGGTAATAACCATTGATGGCCCCAGCGCCTCGGGTAAAGGAACCATTAGTTCACTGGTGGCGCAGACCCTGGGCTGGCAGATGCTGGATAGCGGGGCGCTGTATCGTCTGGTGGGTTACGCGGCCATTAAACAATCCATTGCCCTGGACGATACAGCTAACCTGGAACGGATCGCCCGCGCCCTGGATGTTCGATTTGTTGCCGGCACAAATGGCCAGGAAACAACGATTTACCTGAACGACGAGAATGTGACGCTCGCTATCCGTACCGAAGAGAGTGGTAAAGCGGCATCCACCGTCGCCGCTCTTCCCGAGGTGCGTTCCGCCTTGCTGGCCAGACAGCGTGCATTCCAGCAATTGCCGGGGCTGGTCGCCGATGGACGTGATATGGGCACGGTGGTATTTCCCGGGGCAGTGCTGAAAATCTTTCTCACGGCCAGTGCCGAAGAAAGGGCAAAAAGGCGCTATAAACAGTTGATGGAAAAGGGTATAAGTGCTAACCTTGCGCAACTTTTTGACGAGATCGCCGAACGCGACAAGCGCGATAGCCAACGGGACACCGCTCCATTAAAACCGGCCACCGATGCCGTGGAGTTGGACACCACTCACATGACCATTCCAGAAGTGGTCGACCGCATCATCGCCTTGTATCAAGATCAGTAGTATCTCAGCCAAATCGCAGTAGTGTTACGGTTCGAGGCCTCGAATTTGCATAGCTATAGCCCTTCGCCGCCCTTCATAAAGAGGCTGCGCAGAGTACCAGAAGTGCAGTTCGCGGAATTGACATAATTTTATTTTATTAACCCAGCCACAGTGATCGAACACTCGTGGCGAGTCGTTTCAGAAGTTCATTTGCGACTTTTACTTTAGCTGCCTGTTATTGCAAAGGTTATGCAAGTTAAAGAGACGGACGTTAACGTCGAAGTTGCCGAATGAAAGCAAGATCAGAAGCGCCTAGAGAAAGTAATCTATTATGAGCGAAAGTTTTGCCCAACTCTTTGAAGAAAGTTTATCCCAAACCAAAATGCGCCCCGGTACGATCATTACCGGTGAAGTCGTCGATATCAGTTCCGACTTTGTAGTTGTTAACGCCGGATTAAAATCCGAAGGCGTCATTTCTGCGCAAGAATTCCAGGATGAAAATGGCCAGGTCAATGTCAACGTCGGTGATGAAGTTGAAGTCGCCCTCGAGTACGTAGAAGACGGATTTGGTGAAACCCGGTTATCACGTGAGAAAGCGGTTCGTGCTCGTTCCTGGATCGCGCTGGAAAAAGCTTACGACGCTGGTGAAACCGTAATGGGTATTATCAATGGTAAAGTCAAAGGTGGCTTCACTGTTGAATTGAATGACGTGCGCGCGTTCCTGCCGGGTTCGCTGGTCGATGTGCGTCCTGTTAGAGACCTGTCTTACCTGGAAGGCAAGCAGCTCGAATTTAAAGTTATCAAGCTGGATCAGAAACGTAATAACGTCGTGGTATCTCGTCGTGCGGTGGTTGAAGAAGAGTCCAGCGAAGAGCGCGATCAACTGATCGAGAACCTGGAAGAAGGCCAGGTAGTCAAGGGTATCGTCAAGAACCTTACCGACTACGGTGCATTTATCGATCTGGGCGGTATTGACGGACTGTTACATATCACCGATATGTCCTGGAAACGTATTAAACACCCCAATGAGATCGTCAATGTTGGCGATGAGATAGATGTGAAGGTTCTCAAGTTCGATCGTGAAAAGACTCGCGTTTCGCTAGGCCTGAAGCAGATGGGTGAAGATCCATGGCTCGATATAACCCGCCGTTACCCGGTGAGCTCGCGCCTGATCGGTAAGGTAACCAACCTGACCGATTATGGTTGTTTCGTAGAGATCGAAGAGGGTGTAGAAGGTCTGGTTCACGTCTCCGAAATGGACTGGACCAACAAGAATGTCAGCCCCAATAAAGTTGTGCAATTGGGTGACGAAGTTGAAGTGATGGTGCTGGAAATCGACGCGGAGCGCCGTCGTATCTCCCTGGGCATGAAGCAATGTAAAGCCAACCCCTGGGATGAATTTGCGGCCCAGCACAATAAAGGCGACAAGATTGTCGGTACAATTAAGTCAATCACCGATTTCGGTATTTTTATCGGTCTGGACGGTGGAATCGATGGTCTGGTACACCTGTCTGATATTTCCTGGAATGCCACCGGTGAAGATGCGGTTCGAGACTACAAGAAAGGCGATGAGATTGAGACCGTGATTCTCGCCATTGATCCTGAACGTGAGCGTATCTCCCTGGGTGTCAAGCAACTGGAGCAGGATCCTTTCAGTAACTATCTGGCCGACCATCCCAAGGGTACTATTGTTACTGGCAAGATCATCGAGATTGACGCCAAGGGTGCCGTTGTTCAGCTGATGGAAGGCATTGAAGGCTATTTGCGTGCTTCAGAGATTACCCGGGATCGTGTAGAAGATGCGCGTACCCTGCTGAAAGAAGGTGAGGAAGTGGAAGCCAAGTTCATTGGCGTCGATCGCAAGAACCGCGTGATCAATTTGTCGATCAAGGCAAAGGATTCTCAGGAAGAAGCGGAAGCGATGGAAGATTACAGCCGCCAGTCAGAATCTTCGGGTTCAACAACCCTGGGAGACCTGATCAAAGAGCAGATGGACAATCAATAACTGTCTAAGCTCTGAGCAATTGGTGAAAAATCACCAAATTTTTCCAGAAATGCTATTTAAATCGTGGGTTTAGCTGCTAATATTAGTTAGGTAGCTGGACCCACGTGACTATTAAGGTTTATCGGTTTTTGACGTTAATAAGGTGAC
>NZ_CDLKIE010000399.1:0-4040 GCF_975902315.1 Kaarinaea lacus
ACCTTCACCATGCTGACGAAATTCGCTTAATAGCTGCCGTGCCTGCACACCTACCACGGGATCACCTGTCACCAATTCTAATGATTGTTTCGCATCGTATTCGAGGTTATTTTTTATTTGCGCTTTGGCTAACTCGATAAAGTATGGTGAATAATCAGGCTCCTGATAAACCAGCGTCTGATAAAGATTAAGCAATTCAAAGTGGTTTTGGTGCTCCAGCAAAATTTGTTTGTACCTGTCTACGCTGAACCGAATATTATTTACTATTTTTTTGATGTCGCGCTCTTGATAAGCGTAGGCTTTGGATTCGTAAAGTACCTCTATTTGCTGTCTATAGTCCTTTTTGTCTGCCAGGATACTCGCTTTCAGTTGCAAGGCATCCACATCCCTGTAATTTTGTTCAAGATATAGATTTAGCAACATTAAGGCGTCATCAACTGAGTTTTCTTGCTTCAGGGAGTAAGCAAACTCCAGGATTGCCAGGCGCAATTGTTGAGATTCCTGATTAGAAGCGCTACCAGGCAACTGGTTGTAATAGGCTAAAGCATCGTTAAAATTTTTTGCGTTTAAATAACTTTGTAATGGGTTTGCACCCGTTTTTTCTGGATTATTTTCGCCTGAAGGAAGCTGAGAATAGTACCCCCGCAAATCCACCGTTTCTGGCACAACCCGCCTGGCTGGTGAATTCACGGGGTCACTTGATACACCCAGATAGGCATGCAAATACCAGCCAGCAGCCATACTGGTCAACGCTACTAGAAATGTACTGCCAATCCTCACATTAATTCCCCAGCTTAATTACAGTATAAATTATGACAATAGTCGAAAATTAGGTTCACTATCGCCCAGCCCACTGGATTTGCATACCCTGACCTCAGAATGCTGTTAAATTGAAAAATACATGGCTGGCAGGCCGCTCTTTTACAGCTATCACTTCCAATTAAGCAATATTCATGTTGCAGGAACGAATAGTGTATTATGCATGCTCCTTTTTATACGTGAGAATTCCAAAGCTTATGTGGCTTTTCTGGTTAGCAATTGTTGGTGGTTTAATTTTACTGGTGTGGAGTGCCGATCGCTTTGTGGTTGGTGGCGCAGCAATTGCTCATAATTTAGGCGTTCCAGCCATTATCATTGGTATGGTGATTATGGGTTTAGGCACTTCAGCGCCTGAGATGTTTGTGGCGGGTACCGCGGCCCTGGGCGGTAACACTGGCGTCGTGGTGGGTAATGCCATCGGTTCCAATATAGCCAATATCGCCCTGGTATTGGGAGTCAGCGCGCTCATATCCCCATTAGTCGTGGAATCTCAGACACTTAAACGTGAATTTCCTGTACTGCTGCTGGTCTCTTGTGGGGTATTTGGTTTAATGTGGGACCGTGACTTAAGCCAGATGGACGGTGCAATTCTGTTGGTTGGCACGCTTTTGCTGATAGGCTGGATGCTGTGGCTTGCGCAAAAGGAACGCAGTTTCGGTGACCCGCTGGAGGGTGAATTTGAGGCAGAGCTGCCGCACGACATGTCCACCAAAGTGGCAGCACTATGGACAATTATTGGTCTCGCTGTTTTGGTGGCCAGTTCTCAGATGCTGGTATGGGGCTCCGTCAATATCGCTAATGCATTTGGCGTTAGTGAATTAATCATTGGCCTGACCATTGTTGCAATTGGTACCAGCTTACCGGAGGTGGCCGTGTCCGTGACCGGGGCATTGAAAGGCGAAGATGATATCGCCATTGGCAATATTATTGGATCCAATTTGTTTAACTTGCTGGCAGTTTTGGGGGTAGGTACAGCCATTCGTACAGCACCACTGACGGACGAGGTTTTATTTCGCGATTACGCTACCATGTTAGTATTGACGGTTGCGCTGTTCGCCATGGCCTATAGTTTTAAAAGTAGAAAAGGCCACATTAACCGATTTGAAGCGGCTATGTTGTTGGCCGCCTATATTGGATACATGGCCTGGTTGTATCTGTCGGAAACAAACCAGGTTCCCAAAATGCTATAGATCACAACTCGTACCCCATGAACAAAGACAAAATTAGAACACTGGCTCAAGCGGTTTTACACAACGAGGCTGACGCGGTGAAAAATCTTGCGCAACGCATCGATGACGCCTTTTATCATGCATGTGAACTCATGTTGAATTGCGAGGGCCGCATTGTCGTAATGGGTATCGGTAAATCCGGTCACATTGGCGGCAAAGTTGCCGCGACCCTGGCCAGCACCGGCACGCCGGCTTTTTTTGTTCATCCTGCAGAAGCCAGTCACGGTGACATGGGCATGATTACTTCCAGCGATGTAGTGCTGGCATTTTCCAATTCCGGTGAAACCGAAGAAATCAAAACACTACTGCCATTAATTAAAAGACTGGGGGTACCTTTAATCGCACTTACCGGAAATACTCAGTCTACACTCGCTTCTAGCGCTGATGCCCATATCGACGTTAGCGTGGAAAAAGAAGCCTGTCCACTAGGTCTGGCACCCACTACCAGTGCAACCGCTGCATTGGCAATGGCAGACGCTTTGGCGGTATCCATATTGGAACAACGAGGTTTTACCGAGGCAGATTTTGCACTGTCGCATCCCGGCGGCTCATTGGGTAAACGGCTACTGTTACGCATTCACGATATTATGCACAGCGGAGTCGATACACCGCGCACTTTGTACTCCGCCAATTTGAACGAGGCTCTGGTTGAGATGTCCAAGAAAGGCCTGGGCATGACGGCAGTGGTTGATGAACAGGATTATTTACTCGGCATATTCACCGATGGCGATTTGCGCCGTTTACTGGATCATGGACAAATTGATGTCCATAAAATAAAAATTGCAGACGTGATGGTTAAAGGCTGTAAATCAACGCGCGCCGATACATTGGCAGCTGAAACCCTGGCAATGATGCAGAAATATAAAATCAACTCTCTACCAGTTGTGGATGAAAACAACAAACTGGTCGGCGCCATGAATATGCACGACCTGTTACGCAATGGCGTAATGTAATAGTGCTATGCTTACTATAAACCAGCATCTTGCGACGAAATATCAGGTTACAGAAAAATGGAAGAAGTTATAAAAAAGGCGAAAAATATTAAACTGGTTATTTTTGATGTTGACGGTGTATTAACGGATGGCAGTCTTTTCTATGGCGACGATGGGCAGGAATACAAAGCGTTCAATTCGCGTGATGGCCATGGCATGAAAATGCTGCAACAATCCGGTGTACAAATCGGTATTATAACCGGCCGAACATCCGACGTCGTATTACATCGAATGAAAAATCTTAATGTGCAGCATATTTACCAGGGCCGCCTGGAAAAATTGCCGGCATTTGAAGAGCTGATTGGCAAACTGGATCTGCGACCAGAACAGGTCGCTTATGTAGGTGACGATGTCGTGGATTTACCGATCATGATTCGCTCGGGGTTAGCTATCGCGGTACCCAGCGCCCACGAGATGGCCAAACAACATGCGCACTGGATTACATCCCAACCCGCTGGAGCTGGTGCCGCAAGAGAAATTTGCGAAACGATTATGAAGGCACAAGGCACCTATGATACGGCAATGGCAAAATACCTAGCTTAGTAGTTAAAATTAAAAAGATGAGTTTATCAAGACAAACTGGTTTTTTGATAGCGCTACTAATCAGTGCGGCGATGAGCTGGTGGGCTATGTCAATTACAGAGCCAAACCTGGACACCTTTACTGCATCAAAAGAAGGTCCCGATCATTTTATGGAAAATTTTACAGCAACCAAGCTAAGCGACGCAGGCAAGCCAGAGCACCGCTTGCATGCAGAACGTATGACGCACTACCCCAATGAAAAACATTCGGATGTTATCAAGCCTCGAGTTACTTTTTTTAAAGAAGACGGAAGCACCTGGATAGCCCACGCGAATGAAGGCCAGGTGTTAGGTGACGGCAAAGAAGTTCTTTTAGTGGGCGACGTTAATATCGTTCGCCCAGGCACTAAGGAGACCCGGGTAACAATCAATACAGTAGACTTACGCGTTATTCCCGAAAAGAATTTTGCTGAAACAAA
>NZ_CDLKIE010000400.1:0-6100 GCF_975902315.1 Kaarinaea lacus
GCATTTTCTGTTGAATTCTTATCTTCACCTTCCAGGCCGTAGACCGCGAGGATGGCGTCCCCCATAAACTTGTTCACAATGCCATGATGGCTGGCAACGATATTTGTCATTTGTGAAAAATAGGCATTCAGGAAAAAGATCACTTCTTCAGGCGGGGTATTTTCCGCATAAGTAGTAAATTTACGCAAATCACAAATCAGTATAGCGATATCGTATTCTTCACCTTGCTTTAACGCATTCTCGCTACCGTTGAGCAATTTATTCATAATGCCTGGACTAACGATACTCTCCAGGGTTTTCTGGATCTTATCCTTGCTGCGCAACTGGTCAATCATGCGATTGGTTTGCTGGGCAATTACACCAAATTCGTCATGTGTCAGCACTGGTACATAACGATCCAGGTTTCCCTGTTCTACCCTGCGCAACACATCCATTTGATGCTCAAACAGGCGCTGCACGTTGATCGAATATGAAAAAATAATTCTTGTGGCAAGGGCGACAATAATTCCCAATATGAAAAGCGTATCAACGATAAACGACTCGCGAATATCAACAGGAGACGCCTTAATCGCTGTTACATCCAGGCTCATGTAGGTATACGCAGATAATCCCATACCAATGGCAACGATGAGCACGGTAACACTGAGAAAGATATTCAAACGATGGGCAATCGGAACAGTTTGTTCATTTAATTGATTATTGTGGGAATCTTCTGTCTTAAAATTGCCGCGCATTCGATACAGAGCGCTATCGATACTTGCGAAATAACCAATAATCATGGACCAGGCAAACATTTTCAGCATCACGAAATAGTCAACATTCTGCAATACGAATTGGGTGCAAATGATGACAACAGCGGCAAACGTGAACAAACTGAGATCTAGCAAAATCTGGCGTCTTGGCCGGTCAATGCTATTTTGTTTTGAAACAAATATGGATTCTAACTGGCCACGAATAAGACCTAAAAAAACAAACGGAGCAGCAATCGACAGGATTAACGTGAATCCAGCCTGATCGACATCGCTCCCAATGCTACGCATCGCAAACACACTAAGGACGACGATACCCAGCAGATAATAGGCAAAAATTTGAAACTTGTTTGACATATTCATTATACGGCTCACTTCCTACTATTTCGTCCGCTGTTACCAATCTCTTAAGATGTTTATTGCTAAGTTGCAGTAATTTTTAGTGGTTTTCGCTATTTTAGCTGGAACATTTGCTGGTTTTGTGATTCGTTGCACGCTTTATGCACAAAGCTTTCGATGAGTGCTCATATCGAACATAAACCCAAACATTATCTGATTATTTGATAATTTAATTACCAATATTGCTTTTGATTGATGCCAACACAAGGATAAATCAGGCGCTGATCCGGGAGGATCTACTGAAACCTGAAAATACTCAGAAAGATTCCCTAACTGGAAATATCATTAGGAACCTGCCTTTAGGACGCAGAGTGTAAAAACTTTACATAGGCGAGAAGTGGCAGGAATAGAAAGACAATTAACAAGGTAAGCCATTTATGAATTTTGTCGGTGCGCACATCATAACGCTCCACTACGAGCCGCGCTTGTCCTTGCCCAATTAATAAATTGCGTTTAAAGCTGCGGAATAAAAACAAAAGTACGAACGCTATTGCGATACCGACAAGAATTTCAATCATATATTTATCTATTACATTAAACAGATTTTCCATGATGAGTACTGCCTGGACGATCATTGAAATGACAATTATTGAAACAAAAATGTATTGTAACAATGATGTATTGAAAAAATGATATTAAAGATACTAACGTCGATCTAGTAGCAGTAATATTTTCTGAATTAACGATTCAAGTCAAGGAAAAATATTTAATTAGGTGACAAAAATTAGCGCCTTCTAATACGATTCCTGTCAAATTTTTAAAAAAATTATTACTTTTTCCTCGATAACTTGACCTGTTCATAGGCTTTTTTAATTTCCTGGGTTTTTTCCGTGGCGATTTTAATCATTTCTTCCGGTAATCCTTTTGATACCAGTTTATCCGGATGATGTTGATTCATAAGACGTCGATAAGCCTTTTTAATTTCTTCATCGCTTGCCGATGAAGAAACTCCCAGTACGGCATACGCCTCTTGTAAATCCCGCGCTGAAGCAGGCCTGTGTATTTCTTCAGTGTGCGAGTAGTATTGTTGTCCTTGCACCATTGAAATCAACTGATCAATAACACGATCATTTACTCCTAGCTGGCGGCCTATATCATGAATAATATTGCGTTCTTTTTGATGCACAACACCGTCAGCCAACAGAGTGGCAATTTGAATCTCGAGAAACATTTGTATTAAATGGAAACGACGATGGCATTCCTTTTTAAACTGAGATAACACACCGCTGAGATCAAAACCAGCTTGCTTACCTTCGTTAAATAAACGTTGCGCAACTTTCCTCTGTTCAGCATCCAGCATCATCTGAGACATAATCTGATTGGCCATACTAATTTCAATTTCAGAAACTCGACCATCCGCCTTGGCAACATGCCCCATTACCGAAAACGTCGCCGCAAAAAATGCCGATTGAATACGTTCAGTATTCCCTGCGCTTTCCTGGAAAACCCGGGTGGTCTGCGACAGCCCTCTATCAAAATTATGGCCTACTGCCGCACCTAAAACAGCGCCCAAAGGCCCACCTAGCATAAAGCCAAATGCGCCTCCAATAACTTTACCCCACCAACTCATTTGTTAGCCTTGTTTTCCATGTCTATGTACCGGGATCACTAAATCAATACTCCGCTATAAAAAACGCAATATAGTAATCGAAATAGTGGGCAATTAAAAACGCCAGGGAGTAATAATCTATGAAATCCTGAAAAATGTGCGGCGACTGAGAGAAAACAGTTTGATTATAAACAGTAGTATTATTTATAGAATATATGCCGACCGATTTTGGTAATCCGCAATTTCTGAGATGCCCAACGCGGCTTAACGTATTCAGCGTGATAATACATGGCATTTTTGACCCTGGTTTTAGCAGACTCTTCTTCTTGATAAACCGCTTCAGCAACATCAACAGCTTTTTTCCAGGCCAGAGATTCTTTAGGGATATCAGCTAATTTGTCCAGGGTCCAGGAAAATGCCGCAACATAACGCTGCTGTCTGGAACTCCATCCTTTTTGATACACAACTCGACACACATCATCAGGATAACGCGTTGAGTTCACTCTATTCATAGTTACAGCAGCAACCGCATATTGACCTAAGATCGGTTCACCGCGTGCCTCATGATAAACGTTCATTGCCAGGCATTTGATGTTTCGCAAATCGTGTTGTTGCTTGGCGAACATAAACATACTAACGGACAAGCCAAGCACTAGTATTCCTGAGAACACTATTAACACCTGGTTAACCTGCCCAAAAGATTGCCACTTGTCTGATAGAGCCAGGCGCAAATTTTCTATGGAAAACATTCTCAAATTCCTGACACCCTGGTATCTGTTCATTATCACATATTACAGTGAGAAAGCGTGCAACTCGAAAAGTTGCATTCGAATTGCGTCAATATTACCCGTAAATACATGCACTTATAGCTGATATTTCTGGAAACAATATGAAAAACTGGCGATGAATTGTGACAGCGTACAAAACGATGTTGAATTATGATTTCGATTCGCTGCGCTGCCAATCCCAGGCGCAATCGAGGTGGGCCCGAACGGCTACGACATTTTCAAGACCACCTTGTAGCATATACGCTAAGGGTGTCAGGTTTTCAAATCGCTGATTTTTTTGATTCAACCAGAATGACACCATATGGCCATTCAACGGATAGCTGGTTCGTAGAGCATCTGCTATTCCGAGTAAATGGTCAATGCGCTCAAACACTTTCGGATCATCTGGCAACGGTTCATCATCGTAGAAGCGTCGAATAGCACGAGATCGAATGTGGTCGGGTAGCGCAAGCAAATTGAGCTTGTCTCTGTGACTGACCCCCCACTCATCGAGCATCGTCATGACAAGTTGGGTAAGCTCAACTTTCTGCTCGCGGGAAAGTGTGTCCAGCATCGTAATATTTACGGATTATTTGGAATGTAGATAGGTGTTGATTACAAAAATCATTCGCCATGTTACCACGTAGTTCTATACTGAAAGCTACCTCTTAAGTGATAAACCTGGGCAAAAGTTTTGCCAGATAACTGCAACATAATTCTGTCGAGAATCCCAGTCTACACCACTACTTTCAGAATGCGGTTTTCGACTATGTTGTTTACTGGATGTCCCTGGTTAGATTATTCACCGATATATTACCCATAGCAATCTTCTCGAGTGCCTTTTATATCCGTATATGCTATTCACGAGCCGCTTAATTGCTTTGCTATATATGGCCTGGAAATGCGCTACTCGTACCAATTATGTACGTAGTATCCTATTTTCGATAAAAGTTATTCAGGACCAGCAATTGTGTTATTTTCCAACAATTACTATAGATATTCATGTCTATTCTTGATATGAATAGAGAAAAGTTACTCACTGCGTACGTAAACTCAGATAGGTTACGTAATGTAAGACCAGAGTCCACGTGTACGATTGATAAGTTACCCAATCCCACCTCAAACTTATCAATCGCCACAATGAATAAGGGAGAGGTAACGATGTACCGAGTGTTGCAAATAGTGATAGTCACGCTGTTGGCAGTAACAGCCAACTCCGCATGGGCCGCAGACGAAGGTTTTCCAGGCAGGGAAAAATACCCTGACATTCCCTATATTGAAATAGCCGATCTGTTTGCCAGGAAAGCCCGCGGTGAAGTTGTTATTGTGGACGCACGTTCCAATTACGAATTCGAAACCTTACGAATCAAGGGGGCCGTCAATATTCCTGTCGCCAATAAAACCTTTGAAGAAGAAGTACAAAAATTACGCGGGAAAACGAATAAATCCATAGTTTTTTACTGTAATGGTCACCGCTGTATGAAATCGTATATCTCAGTCAAGAGGGCACTACAGGCCAATGTTGAAAATGTATTGGCCTTTGACGCGGGAATATTCGACTGGACAAAGAAATATCCTAAACAGGCGGTGCTACTTGGCACCAGCCCGGTAAACCCGAAAAAACTGATCGCCAAAAAACGCTTCACTTCAAGATTGCTGGATCCAGATACTTTTAGTTCTTACATTATGGACTCGCGAAACCGGATTGTTGTAGACGTGCGCGACAAATTTCAAAGGGCCGGTGTCGGATTCTATCCCGGTATTGAGCGTTGGGCAGCACTTGATGACAGGAAAAAATTACAAGGCTATATCGAAAAAGCCCGGCGCGAAAATAAAACATTGTTTATCTATGATGAAGTCGGTAAACAGGTTCGCTGGTTGCAATATGCCCTGGAAAAAGCAGGGGTAAAGAATTATTATTTTATGGACAAAGGCGCTCGCGCCTATTATGACATGATTGCCAAGATTGAATGGAATAGGTAAACCGCTTTACTTTTTAACCTTACCTTCATGCAAAAACGGGTAACGACAGATCGTTACCCGTTCTTTTTTCTTGTTAACGAAAGTCTCTTACTTCAGTTTCACGTGAAGCTCATCAGCCGTCAGCGTTGCGGTAAGGTCATTATAGAAACCATGTGCCACGATTCGTTTCATGGAACTGCCGCTTGCCATGCGGGCTTCTATTTCCTCAATAAGACTTGTAAAGTCTGTAAATACCTGTCGAGGCCCTTTTTCCTTAAGCTCATAACGACCACCATTAGCCATTCCTCGAATCACCGGAGGCGGAGAAATGGTAGACAGATCGACAATGGCACCACCACGGCCAACATGATGAAAAACGCCCCGATCCATTAGATTCAACGTAACGCTGTTTTCGGTAACTTCGCTAAATGGATGGTCCGTATGAGGCGTCCAGTTCATGGTTAACGTTGCCGGTACTTTGGTCAGATCAACTAAAGTAGTTGCAACAAAATCGGCTGGAGCACTGCCAAATGGCGTCACGAAACCGAAGACTTTTACAGGTGTTGTTTCAAATATTTCCTCAACAGGCAACATACCAGTATCGACTTCATATAATGTCGGATCAGCATCATGCTCAGTATCAACGCCAGTACCGGTGAAATCAAACAGGCTAA
>NZ_CDLKIE010000401.1:0-9174 GCF_975902315.1 Kaarinaea lacus
CCGCCAGTATGAGATTGAGTATCTATTAGATGAGATAGATATTCTCAAAGAGCGCGAAGAAGAAGCCAAGCATGAATACATTGTAGAGCGGGAAATAAAACCCATTCCTTACCGCGTCACGGTTATGCCGTGGACCAAGAAGGGTAAGGACGAGAAAAAGTTCCGCAAAATTCTGTTGCTTGCATTGTTAATCAGCATATTGCTTGGCTGGTTAATACCGTTGTACGAAGTGCCCATACCGGATCGCGCTGAAGTCGTGGAAGTACCAGAGCGTCTTGCCAAGTTAATCAAGAAGCAAAAGCCCAAGCCCAAGCCGAAGCCAAAGCTGGAGAAGAAAAAACCTGACGAGAAGAAAAAAGCGGACAAGAAAAAGCCGACTAAGGAAGAGCGCAAACAGGCGCGCGAAAAAGTGAAAACCAAGGGCGTGCTGGCATTTAAAAATAATTTTGCCGACCTGCTGGATGACGCGTCACTGGACAAGCTGGGTGCAAACGCCAACTTGAGTAATGCGGGTTCTACCGCAACCAGAACCAAACGCTCAATACTCACTTCCCAGGCGAAAAGCAGTAGTGGTGGTATTAGCAGTGCGGCAATTAGCCAGAATGTTGCCGGCACGGGTGATCAAATCGAGGCCGTGGCATTTTCTCGGGTTGAAAGCGATATTGGTACGGCAGTGGGGGATGATCGCCCGCTGAGTGATGGCCCCGGACCTTCACGTACTGATGAAGAAATACAAATAGTATTTGATAAATACAAGGCGGCGCTCTACAGGATTTATAACCGCGAATTGCGCGTCAACCCGACATTGCAGGGTAAGGTCGTCATGCGCATCACCATTGAGCCGGATGGCAGTGTATCGCTGGCGAAGGTGGAATCCACGGACATGGACGCGGAGAAAATGCTGGCCAGGATTGTGGCGCGTGTTAAACGATTCAACTTTGGAGCGAAAGAAGGCGTTCCACAAATAACAATATTATATCCGATTGACTTCTTGCCAGCGTCCTAGGTGGCGCCGGCAGGAAAGTATCCTTGTAGTTTCAAGCAGTATCTCAGGAGTTATCTATCGGGACAAAGTCGACTTGACGGGAAAGCATGTTTGTTGATTAGCAAATAGCAACAAGTTCGAAAAAAGGACGACAACATGAGGAAAATGGCAGTCATGTCAGCATTGAGATTGCTCGCGCAAAGGGCATGGCGTGCTGCTGCCTCGTTAAAAGTACCAGGGACATTGGTAAAAGATAATTCATCAGTCTGTACATCCAAAGTTCACGAATCCAGAAACAGTAAAAATAAAATCCCTGGCGGGTGGCTGGCGTTCCTGTTGTTTTTCGGTGCGCTATCGTCAGCCCAGGCCGGGGAGTTTTGTTCCGCGGACCCATTCTTTGGCACTATCAACGGCAGTAATCCTGCTCACCTGGCTGCACTGGGGACCCAGATTACCATTGACACAGACTGTACTTTCGTTAATTTTCCCACAGGGAATGAGCTTACCGTCACCCTTAACTTTCAAACCAATGATGATTCAGTCTATCTGATTACCTTTGACAATGTGATTTTTACCGGCAACATGGCATGCGCCAACATTGACCACAGGATCTGGTTTGTTAACGGTTCGGATTATGGTACCAAAAATAACTGCCAGGATCTTTTTATACCGGTAGAGGCTATTAATAAGCAAAATCCGGCCGGTACAACAACAGTGGGTATTGGCGAGCCTTTTACCTATACGCTCAGAATTCCCGTTTTGTATGATCCGGTAACTCAAACTTTTATCAACAACGCGGGTTCAGCAAACGATTTACACAGTATCACTATTACCGATGACCTTAATGCCACCGGGGCGGATCTCACGTTAGTCGGTACGCCCACAGTAACCTGGGTGAGTAGTGGTACGCCGGTCACCCATACTTTTACCAATGTGGGTGGTTTGCTCACCTTCGAAATCGATCCGGCGAGTAATCCCGGGGTAATTATTCCAGCAGGCGAGCAGCTGGAAATTGCCATTACTGTCGTAGCCGATAATACCAATGCCGCGGGTACAACGTTTGTAAACACCGCTAAGTGGTCATTCGGCAGGCTGATTAACATTGACCTTGATGGTGATGGCGTACCTGAACCCAATTTCTTTGATCCACTGCCAGGTGAAAATGGGGTAACAGATCCGCTGACGATTGGAGAGCCCGATCTTGTGGTTACCAAGTCCAGTCTGGATACGGCGATGAATCTTGGTAGTCCGTCGACTTTTACCATCGATGTACAGAATGTTGGTGGCGCTCGCGCGTGGGATGTGACGATAGCCGACCAGTTACCCGACACGCCAACCGCCGGTATGTGCGATACCGATCCTACCGCATCGACTACCGCAAGAGTCTATGCCGCCGACGGTGTTACGCCGGTTTCCGGTGTATTAACTCAAGGTGTTGACTACACAGTCACGTGGGATACTTCACCACCACCGCCGGTTTGTGAACTTAGCCTGACAATGCTTACTGCGGCTGCTTCCATCGGACCCACTGAACGTTTAATTATCACCTATCAAACACAACTGGATGCCGATACGACTGCAGACGGTGCGACACTTACCAATGTTGCCGGTGCGACACAATGGTTTAGTGGAGTCGGTGCTTACCCTCGAACGACTTATAACAGGTCGTTAACCAACGGCACTACTGGCGTTGACGATCACGAAGACAGTCATACCATCACTACGGCATTAAGTGGCTATATCTTCCAGAAGACAGTGCAGAATGTATCCACCGGCGACAATCCCGCTACTCTCGCTACGCCGGGCGACACCTTGCGCTATCGTTTGCGCCTGTTTAACTTCACCGAAGTGATTGATGATGTCACGATCACCGACACCCTGGATGCAACGCGCTTTGACCTTAGTTCGTTCAACATGGTGATTCCGCCACCCGCAGGTGCAACTTTTACCTATAATAACGTTACCGGTCAGTTACAAATCATTGGTAATCCGCCGCCACTGGACCTGGCGCCACCCCAGGAATTGTTAATCGAATTTGAAATTGATTTATTACCAACGCTGAGCAACGGCACTGTAGTATCCAACCAGGCCACGTTTAATGCCAATGGGCCGCCAGCCCTTACCGCTGATAGTGACGATCCTTTCGTTAACGGTATTGCATTGCCTGGTGATCCCGCTGATCCTACTAATATTACTATCCAGGCGCCTGGTCCACTGAGTAAGACAAACGGCCAGGCAACGGCCACCATTGGCGAACAATTTACTTATACTATTACCGTTCCAGCGACACCCATAAGCACACCACTGTATGACGTGCGTATTCTCGATGACTTAACAGCTTCCGCAGCGGATATGAGTTTCGTTAGCGCAACCGTGGTTTCGGGCGGCACCTGGAATCTAAGCAATACCGGGACTTCGACTTCACTGGTCATTGAAGATACCGGCACCGGTATTGATATTCCTGCCAATGGCCAGGCGGAGATTGCCGTTACCGTACGGCTCAGTAATACCGCGACCAATCAACGCAACCTGCTTTTTAGTAACAGTGCTTCTTACACTTATAACCGCAGTAACGGTGACAATAATACGCAAACAGCGACGGGTTCTGGTGCTACCGGTAACATGTCGATTGTTGAGCCAGAGATTACCAGTATTGCCAAGAGCACGAATAACAGCGCGCCATCACTCGGTGATATCGTGCGTTACTCGGTCACATTAACGGCAGCGAGTGGTGCTGGCAATTCGGATGTTTATGATGTTACGTTGATCGACAACCTGGATCTCGGGCTGGAATATGCCGGGAATCCAACGGTTACCGGCGCAGGAAATACCATACTTGCGCCTGACATTACCGGCGATGGTGTGACCACGGCGCAAACCCTGGTATGGGGTGTCATAGAAGCCGACATTGATATTCCCGCGGGTACGACGATTACGATTGCCTACGATGTGCGTGTACTGGCCAGCGCGCTCAATAATCAAGTGCTGAACAACAACGTTGTTGCACAATGGTCCAGTATTGACGGCTCTAGCGGTGGTGAACGTACCGGCGTAGACGGAATTGGTGGCCTAAATGATTACACGACGGCACCGGCTACCGTTGCGATGACCACAGCACCCGATGCCCTTGCAAAACAGAACACCCAGGCGACAGCCGCTATTGGTGAACAGTTTGCCTATCGGATTACAGTGCCGGCCACACCACAGTCAACTGCATTGTATGATGTGCGAATCCTGGATGACCTGAGTGCCTCAGCGGCGGATCTCAGTTTTGTCAGTGTATCCAGGGTGAGTGGTTCGCAAACGTGGACACCCATCAATACCGGTACGGCGACGAACCTGGTAATTGAAGATACCACTAACGGTATTGATATCCCCGCTGGCGAGCAGGTAGTCATCGATATTTTTGTGCAGCTGGATGACACGCCAACCAATGCCAACGGCATAGCATTTAATAATACCGCGACGTACACCTTTAACCAGGCAAATAATTCGCCGGCGACCCAACAAACGGGCCTGCCTGGTACGAGCGCTGACATGAATATTGCGGGCCCCGTGGATTTGACGCTGGAAAAATCCGGTCCTGGTCCTGCCATCATGCGCATTGGTACACCGGGAACGTTTACCCTGAATATACAAAATACTGGTACAGGTACCGCCTACGACCTGACGGTTCAGGACGATATTCCTAATCCCGTCCCTGGCGGCATGTGTGATGTGCCACCCGCTAATATTACGGCGCAAATGTATCTTAATGACGGGACAACGCCGTTTGGTGCTGCGTTGGTGGAAGGCACGGATTTTAGTGTGAACTTTGTTTCAGGTTCGCCGACCTGTACGTTGACTTTTACGATGATCACGCCGGCGGCTGCCATTCCTGCCGGATACTGGTTAACGATTACCTATGACTTAACGCTGGATACTGACTCGCCCAATGGTGATAGTTTAACGAACTATGCCTGGACAAAAGAGTGGTTCAGTGGCGATACAGCGGGTAATGGTGCCACAGGGCAAATTCGTACTTATACAAGAAACTTGTCCGCCACGGATCCCGGAACCGACGGTACCCTTGATCACGAAGACCTGTTTACGGTAACTACCGAGGCGCCCGTCATTCAATTTGATAAATCTGTCGTTAATGTCACCACAGGTGAAGATCCAGGTTTAAATGCTTCACCGGGTGATACTTTGCGTTATCGCATTGTTGCCACCAATATCAGTAACCTGGATGCACCGGATTTTTCCATAACTGACGAAGTAGACCGATTGAACAGTCCTGCTGTATTCGTGCCGGGCAGCTTGAATATTATCAGTGTACCTGCCGGAGCCGATGCATCCAGTAGTGATCCTAACGGTGGCGCTAATGGTACCGGTATTGTGGATGTGCGTAATCTTTCACTGGATGCAGTGGGCGGCGCCAATACCAGCATTACCATAGAATTTGAAGTTACATTGGTTGATGTGATCGACAGTGGTACCGTGGTATCGAACCAGGCTTTATTACAGCTTTATAACCTGGTGCCGCAGCCCAGTAGCACAGCCCAGACAACCATCACATCCGCGCCATTGTTCCAGGTTTATAAAACCTCCGATGACCTTACCGGCCTGGCGACGGAACTGCTTCCCGGCGATACCTTGCGTTACACCATTACCGTACAGAATATCGGTAATGAAAACGCGGTCAATGCAACGCTGCAGGATTTAATTCCTGGTAATACCACGTATGTGGACGGTAGCACTACCTTGAATGGTATCGCATTAACGGATCCAGCAACTGGCGTGTCGCCTCTCGAAGCTGGCCTGTTGATCTATGCGCCTGAAAATATGACGCCGGGATTCATGCGTGCCGATGCCACGGCGACGACAGTGAATGTAGCGACGATTACCTTTGACGTTACGGTTAACAGCAATGTTATTAACGGCACCATCATTTCCAACCAGGGTTACCTGAATGCCGATGGCGCCGGTACCAGTGGTGCTATTCCACAACAACCTTCTGATGATCCCGATACGGCAGTACTTAATGATCCCACTCGCGATATCGTGGGTGACTTGCCCTTGATCGATGCCATTAAAACCGTCACATTGGCGGTCGACAACAGCACGCCCGGCGTAGTGGATCCTGGCGATACCCTGCGTTATACCATTACGGTAACCAACTATGGCCAAAAGGAAGCATCGGGTGTGACCCTGACCGATGCTGTACCTGTGGATACCACCTATGTTGCAGATACTGTTTACCTGAACGGTTTACCGGTAGGGCAACCGGATGCGGGCGTATCACCGCTGGTTGCCGGCATACCCATTAGTTCGGCTGACTTAACGCCACCGGTGCCCGTTGTGGGTTACCTGTCACCCGGTGGTACCGCCACGATCACCTTTGATGTCATCGTTAATGCGGCGACACCATCCGGTACCGTGATCAGTAACCAGGGCTATGTGGCCAACAACGAAACACCCGTAGAACCAACTGACGCTGATGGCCTGGATAACAATGGTGATCAACCCACGTTAATCACCGTCGGTAATGGTCAGCAGCTCTCGATTGCCAAGTCCGTTTCCGTCGTGGGTGGTGGGCCTGCCGTTGCCGGTGGCCAGTTGGAGTACCTGATCCGGGTAACCAACGTGGGTACCGTACCGGCCACCGATGTAGCTATCCTGGATGATCTGGATACACCGGTTCCGGATCAAATGACTTACGTTCCCGGCACTGCGACGCTGAATGGATTGCCCAATGGTATTGTGTTTCTCGATCCTACTTTCACCGTTGATTATGCCGGTACATACGGGCTGTTAATGCCGGGCCAGGTTGCCGAGTTTCGTTTCCGGGTACAACTGGATGCAGCATTAGCCATCGGCCAGATTGTTACCAACATCGGCCAGGTCAACTGGAATGCCATGACCCAGTCGGCTACATCGACGGTGTCTATTGATATCGGTGCCACACCAGGGGTTGCTAATCTTAATGGTTCGGTCTGGCATGATGCGAACTTCGATGATGTGTTCGATAGTGGCGAACGTTCCCTGGAAAACTGGATCGTCGAGATATACTTCAAAGGCAATCTGCTCGATACCGTCACCACTGATGCCAATGGTCAATACGCGGTGAATGGATTAGCGCCAAACTATTTTAGTACTGACCGTTATGAATTACGTTTCGTCGCCGCCGGTGCGGGACCCAACGCGGCCAAGCTGGGTATGGCAACTTCGGCGTTTACCAATGACCTGCACCATATCTATGACATTATTACTTATCCAAACACCAACCTGCTGGACCTGAACCTGCCTGTTGATCCGAACGGGGTGGTGTATGACTCTGTGGTACGTGTGCCCATAGCGGGTGCGACGGTGACCATGCTGGATGCCGCCACCAGTGCGCCGCTACCGTCCACCTGTTTTGATGATCCGGCACAGCAAAACCAGGTAACGGCACGTGAGGGTTACTACAAGTTTGATATCAACTTTAATGAACCGGAGTGTAACCGTGGTAGGGATTATCTTATCAGCGTTACACCACCTCCAGCAGGATACGTGGCCGGTGAATCATTTGCTATACCGGCGGTAAGCGATAGTGATACACCCGCATTCTCGGTGCGCGGCTGCCTGGGCGGTGTAGATGATGCCATACCCGGTACTGCCAGTCATTGTGAAGTGTTGACTACTGAGATTCAGCCTGCGCTTTCCGTTGCACCGGGTAGCCCGGGTACGAACTACCACTTGCATCTCACCCTGGATAACGGGCAAGTCCCCGGCGAAAGCCAGTTGTTCAACAACCACATTCCGCTGGATCCGGACCTGGGACAGGTTGTAACGATTACCAAGACGACGCCCATGGTGAATGTTAGTCGTGGTGAGCTGGTACCGTACACGATTACAGTGAACAACACATTGCCGGTAGCGTTAACGGAAGTTTCTATTATTGATAGATTCCCGCCTGGATTTAAATACGTGCCGGGCTCCGCGCGGATTAACGGCGTTGCACAAGAGCCGGTACTGAGTGACCTGGAGTTGATATGGAACATTCCTTCCATGGATGTCGATACCACGTATACCATGGATCTCTTAATGATCGTCGGCGCAGGTGTCCAGGAAGGGGAATACGTCAACCGGGCACGCGTACAAAGTAACCTGGATGCGAGCAACGCCACTGCTGAAGCTTCAGCAACAGTGCGCGTGGTTCCGGACCCCACGTTTGATTGCTCTGATGTGATTGGTAAAGTGTTTGATGACCGCAACAAGAATGGTTACCAGGATGAGAATGAACCGGGAATAGCCGGAGCGCGTATCGCTACCGCGCAGGGCTTGCTGGTAACAACAGACCAGCATGGTCGCTTCCATGTAACTTGTGCGGCGATACCGGATGAGCAGCGTGGCAGTAACTTTATCCTGAAACTGGATGAAAGATCCTTGCCCACCGGCTATCGCATCACAACCGAAAATCCCCGCGTGCAACGTCTCACCCGCGGTAAAATGAACCGTTTCAATTTCGGTGCCACCGTACACCACGTGGTGACACTCAGCGTCGCCGATGGTGTGTTTAAAACCGACTCTGTCGAAATGCGTCCACAATGGACACCACGCCTTGGCCTGCTCATCGAAGAATTGCGCAAGCAGGCGTCCATATTGCGTATTACCTATCTCGCCGATGTTGAATCCGCCGGCCTGGTGGATAAACGCATGGCTGCACTGAAGGCACGTATCCTCGAATCGTGGAAACAGGTTAGCGATCAGGATCTCGTTATAGAAATTGAAGTGTTCTGGCGTCATGGTGGACCGGTTGACGATAAAGTCAATGTATCCGACGACCAGGGTATGATGGATTATGTGTCCGGTGCATTCGATCGCAATAATTTTGGTAACGATACTGAAAGCCAGCTTCCCAATGGCTATGCCTATACACCGTGGATGCAGGATCCAGCCTTATTCACGCCGGACGAGGAAGTGCAGTATGAAACCCGGGAAGTGGCAGAGAAAACTTATACCACCAAAAAACTGAAAGACCTGGTACCGCCCATATTGTTCAGTTCGGGCAAGGCGGACATTCCTGATGACTACGTGAGTAAACTCCGGGAAATTCTCGATGGCATGCGGGATCGTGTTAACGTGCGCCTGCATTTTATCGGCCATACGGATAGCGAAAAACTCAGCGGCGTACTCAAAGCGCAATATGAAGATAACCTGGGACTGTC